>MPNF01000043.1 GCA_002238885.1 Alphaproteobacteria bacterium bin95
GAGCCGAACACGATATTGGCGTTTTCGTCCACCTCGCGGCGAATGCGGTTGGCAGCCTCGTCCACTTCCAACAGGCCCATGTCGAAGCCGCCGGTGATGTTGATGAGCACCGCCTGTGCGCCCCGCATGGACGTGTCGTCCAGAAGCGGATTATCGATGGCGGCCTCGGCTGCATCCATGGCCCGGGTCTCTCCGTCGGCTTCGCCGGTTCCCATCATCGCCTTGCCCATCTCGCGCATGACGGAGCGGATGTCGGCGAAGTCGAGATTCACGAGGCCCGGCTTGATCATCAGGTCCGTCACGCCGCGCACGCCCGACTGCAGCACCTCGTCGGCCATCTGGAAGGCCTCGGCCAGCGTCGTCCGCGGGTCGGCGACCTGGAACAGGTTCTGGTTCGGGATGACGATCAGCGTATCGACGAACTTGGCCAGCTCCTCGATACCGTTCTCGGCGGCGCGCATCCGGCGTGTACCCTCGAAATTGAAGGGCTTGGTTACGACGCCCACCGTCAGCACACCGTGCTCTCGCGCCGCCCTCGCGATGACCGGGGCGGCTCCGGTGCCGGTGCCGCCGCCCATGCCGGCGGTGATAAAGAGCATGTGGCAGCCTTCGACTTCCGCCATGACTTCGTCCAGCGCTTCCTCGGCGGCCGCGCGACCGATATCCGGTTCGGCGCCGGCTCCGAGACCGTTGGTCAGGTTCGCGCCGAGTCGGATGCGGTTCGGAGCGTCGGACAGGCCGAGTGCCTGAGCGTCGGTATTGGCGACGAGGAACTCGACACCCTGGAGGTCGGAGCGGATCATGTTGTTGACCGCATTGCCTCCCGCTCCGCCGACCCCGATTACGGTGATTCGCGGCCTCATCTCGACATAGTCGGGCGGAGAGTGGAAGTTGATTGTGCTCATCGGGTTCTCCTGTCTGGACGTCGTGCTGGCAGGGGTTTCCAAGTCATATGTGCTGGCGCATCCACGCGCCGAAGCGGCCGAACAGATGGGTGGAAGCGGGAGTCAGGTTCGGCATGGTCAATGTCGCCGCCGCATTCCCGCCGCCGGCGTGAACGAGCAGGCCGGCGCAGGCGGCATAGGCCGGACCGGTCCGCGAGTCGGCAATTCGGAAGGGCGGCCCGACCGTTCCGGTGCGGACCTGCCGTTCCAGGATCAGCTCGCCCAGCCGCGCGGCGCCGACCAGCTGGCTCGCTCCGCCGGTGAGGACGACCCGCCGGCCCGCTTCCAGGCGGGCATAGGTTTCGTCCAGGCGGGCTCGAACGCGCTCGAAGGTCTGTTCCGTTCGCGGGGTAACGATCTGTCTCAAATAGGGCGGCACCACGTGGTGCCCGTTCTTCCGGAAGCTCTCTTCCGCACCGGGCGCCTGCAGCGAATCCGTCTCGAAGGGCGAGCCGCTCAGGCAGCTTGCTTCCTTCACCTTGATTTCCTCCGCCTCGCGGAAGCTGAGCGAGAACGCGTATGCGACATCTTCGGTCAGCCGCGCGCCGCCCTTCTTCAACACATCTACGAATGTCACGCCGCGATTGTTGAAGACCGCGATCCCCGTGGTCCCGCCGCCCATGTCCGCCACGGCTATACCGAGTTCGCGGTCCTCTTCGCCAAGCACCGCCAGGCCGGCCGTGTAGGGTGCCGGGAGTATCCCGGCAACATCGACATGGGCCGCCTTGACGCAAGCTTCGAGGTTGGCGATCGGTCCGGCTTCGGCGGTGATCGCATGCAGGTCGATTCCGATGCGGCTGCCATACATGCCGAGCGGGTTTTCGATGCCGTCCACGCCGTCTACCGCGTAATCCAGCGGCCGGACCAGAAGCAGGCGGCGGTCCTTGGTGTCGATGCGCGCGTAGGCGGCGATCTGGATCCCGCGAATATCGGCGGGAACGATTCTCGGCCCGGCAACCGGGAGCTCGACGCGAATGCGCTGGCTCGCGGGGCGTCCCCCGCTGGTCGCCACATGAATCTGTTGGACTTCGACCCCGGCCATCCGCTCGGCCTGCGAAACCGCCGTGGCGATGGCCTGGCCGGCGGCGTGGATATCGACGACCGCCCCTTCGAGGATGCCGCGCGATGCGCGATCGCCGATGCCGATAACGTCGTAACGCCCCTGTTCGGAGACCCTGGCAATGAAGCAGCAGATCTTGGTGCTGCCGACATCGAGCGCTGCGACGATGTTCTCCCGCGCCATGGCTTCAGCTCCGTTCTGCGGTCGTGTTGCCGGCCATGCGCAGAACCATCCGGCCGTCGAAACGCATGTCGATATGGGCAATGTCGCCATCCAGGAGCTGCCGTTCCCGGTCTATCTGAGCCAGGCGCGCCCATGCGGCCTCGGTGCCGTCTTCCGGCAGCTTGATCTCGATTCGCCAGTCGAGATGAACGTTCCAGCGCCGCCCCGACACATAGGAAAGCCCGGTGATGCGCCGCGCGATGTCGCGTTCCTTTCGCAGCATGGCAAGCATGGCGGGCGCGGCGCCGGCGGCGCCGTCGCCGCGGATCACGGGCAGGTCGGCATAGGCGCGCGGGTCCGCAGCGGCGATGGGCTTGCCTCTATCGTCGACAACCGCAAAGTCCTTGCCCCGGTCCCAGACCGCCAGCGTTTCGCGCTCGATCAGGCGAATGACCAGTACGTCGGGAAGCGCCCGTTCGACTTCGACTTCCTGCACCCAGGGCAATGCCTCGACGCGCGTTCGCGCGGCACGAATATCCACCGCGAGAATGGGCGATCCGGCGACGGCGCCGACCGCGCTGCGGATTTCCTCGCGGCTCGTCCGCTTGCGGCCGATGACCATCACTTCTCGAACCCCGAATCCGGCGCGGGCCGACAGGGCGAGCGCCCGATCCATGGCGTCCCGGATGTGATGGGCGGCCCACTCGGTCTCGGCCGTGCGGTAGGCGGCCGCCGCCACTGCCGCAAGCAGCAGCACCGCCCCCAGGCGCCAAAGGCGCCGCCGGCCTGACCGGCCTTTCAGAAATCGCATCGGGCAGCCTCCGTCATCAGTTGCACGAGGCTCGGGAAATCGATGCCCGCATAAGCGGCAATTTCCGGCACCAGGGAGAGCGGCGTCAGGCCCGGCTGGGTGTTGACCTCCAGCAGGTAGAGCCCGCCGTCCTGCTCGTCGTACCGGAAGTCGGCGCGCGTGACCGACCGGCAGCCAAGCGCCATGTGGGCGCGTTCGGCGATGTCGAGTGCCTGGGCCGCCACCTCGTCATCTACCGGCGCCGGAATCAGGTGGTCGGCGCGCTCCTCGGTATATTTCGTGTCGTAGTCGTAAAAGCCCTGGTAGGGGCGGATTTCGAGCACGCCCAGCGCCCGGTCGTCATTTACCGCAACGGTGAGTTCGCGACCCGGAATGTATCGCTCGACCAGGGCCTTCGTGCCGAACGGCCAGGTCTCTGCTGTCAAGGGAACCGCGTTGGAACCTTCCTCGACAATGATGATACCGACGCTGGATCCCTCTGCGACCGGCTTGATCACATAGGGCGCGGGCATCGTGTCATGCGCATCTTCGCAGGACACCACCGCGCCTTCCGGCACGGAGATGCCGGCTGTGCGGAAGACGGCCTTCGACGCCGCTTTGTCCATGGCGAGAGCGGAGGCGCGAATGCCCGAATGGGTATAGGGAATTCCCATCAGTTCCAGCAGGCCCTGGATGCAGCCGTCTTCGCCGAAGCGCCCGTGAAGGGCGTTGAACGCCGCGTCTGGAGCCGGTGTCAGGCGCGCCGCCAGGGCCGCGACATCGGCCCCGACATCGATGGGATCGACGCAGTAGCCGAGCGTCGCAAGCGCTTCGCACACGGCTTGCCCCGTCACCAGCGAGACCTCGCGTTCGGCGGAAACGCCGCCCATGAGTACAGCGATCCTGTTCATGCCGGGCACGCTCCCCGGCGGCCGACGCGCTCGATCTCCCAGTCGAGGCCGACGCCGGTGGAGGCGAGCACGCGCGCCCGGACGTCTTCGGCCAGGTCTTCGAGGTCGGCGGCGCTGGCAGCGCCGGTATTCACGAGGAAATTGCAGTGCATTTCGGAGACCATCGCTCCCCCGTGCTTCAACCCACGGCAGCCGGCCCGGTCGATCAGCTCCCAAGCCTTGGCGCCTTCCGGGTTCCGGAAGGTGGAGCCGCCAGTGCGAGTGCGGATCGGCTGACTCGCTTCCCGAGCGGCTGCGATCTCGGCCATGGCGGCGCGGACTTCGTCGCAGGGGCGCTTGACGCCTCGGAATCGGGCCGAGAGGAAAATCCGGTCTTTCCCGAGCGCATTGCCGCGGTAGCGGAAGCCGAAGTCCGCGTTGAAGAGGCGTTCGACTTCGCCCCGGCGCGTCATCGCATCGGCGTCGATCAGCACATCGGCGGTTTCGCGGCCGTAGGCGCCGGCGTTCATGGCGAGCGCGCCGCCGACCGTGCCCGGTATGCCGGAAAGGAACTCGAGCCCTCCGAGCCCGGCGTCCGCTGCGGTGCGGGCGACATTGGCGCAGAGCGCGGCCGCCCCGGCGGCAACGGTTTCGCCCTCGACCCGGATGTCGGCAAAGCCGCGGCCGAGCCGCAGGACGAGGCCGTCTATGCCGCCGTCCCGGACCAGGGTGTTGGAAACAACGCCGAGCACCGTCAACGGCACGTCATCGGGCAGTCCCGCCAGCAGCACCTGCAGGTCGGCCCGGTCCACGGGGCGAGCCATCGCCTCGGCGGGCCCGCCGACCCGGAACCAGGTGATCCGGTCGAGCGGGGCCGAGCGGGTCATGCGCCCCCGAATGCAGGGCAGGGGGAAGCGCGGGGTCATTGCCGGGCCTCCCGGAGCGTATCCGGCAGGGCGTGCGCCCAGGCCGTGATGGAGCCGGCGCCGAGGCAGACGATGGTGTCGCCCGGTGCGGCCCATGATCCGGCGCAGGCCGCAAGGTCGTCGGGGCCGTCGATCGCCGCCACATCCCGGTGCCCGCCTGCCCGCGCCGCGGCCACTAGCGCATCGCGGTTCGCGCCCGCGATCGGGGATTCTCCGGCGGCATAGACGGGCGCGATCAACACCTTGTCCGCTTCGGAGAAGCAGTGCGCGAAATCGTCCAGCAGGGCGCTCAGGCGGGTGTAGCGGTGGGGTTGCATGACCGCCATGATCCGTCCGCCGCCGGCCAGGCGGGCGGTGGCGAGCACGGCCGCTATTTCGGTCGGGTGGTGGGCGTAGTCGTCGATGATCCGCACACCGTCCACCTCGCCGGCGAGCGTGAAGCGGCGCTCGACACCCCGGAACTCCGCGAGCGCGCGGCGAATGGCGTCCTCCGGCAGGCCCAGAAGATGACCGACCGAGACCGCGGCCAGTGCGTTCTCAGCATTGTGGCGACCGGGCACGCCTATCCGAAGGCCTTCGATTGTCACGAGGCCGGACACATCGAGCCTGCTGCCGGCAGGGTTCAGCGCCAGCACGCTGCCGCGAATGTCGGCGTCGGGCGCAAACCCGTAGCGAACGACCGGCCGCCGGCACGTATTTGCCAGCCGGCGCGAGCCTTCGTTGTCCACAGAGACGATGGCGCTGCCGAAGGCAGGCACGGAGTCCGCGAACCGGGCGAAGCAGGCCTCGATCTCGGCGAGGTCGCGGTAATGCTCCATATGCTCGGCTTCGATATTGGTGATCACGGCCAGGGTCGCCGGCAGGTTGAGGAAGGACCTGTCGCTCTCGTCCGCCTCGATGACCGCCCAGGGGCCGCTGCCGAGCTTTGCGTTCGATCCGAACCCTTCGAGGACTCCGCCGTTCACCACCGTCGGGTCCACGTTGCCGGCTTCCAGGACTGCCGCGATCATCGCGGTGGTCGTGGTCTTTCCGTGCGTGCCGGAAACGGCAATCGGCCATGAGAGGGAGGCGATGGCCGCAAGCGCCTCTGAGCGGTGCAGCACGGGCAGGCCGCGCCGAAGCGCCTCTTGCCGTTCCTGGTTGTCGTCCGGAACGGCTGTCGAAACCACGACTGCCGCCGCATCGCCGAGATTGGCGGCGTCGTGGCCGATCCGGATCGTCAGACCGAGCGTCTCCAGCCGGGCCGTGTTGGCGCTTGCCGAGGCGTCGCTGCCGCTGACCGGGCAGCCGAGCCGGTGCAGCAGTTCGGCGATGCCGCTCATGCCGATGCCGCCGATCCCGACGAAGTGGAGCGGCCCGAAAGGAAGGGGCAGGGGCCTCATGCCGCCGCCTCTCGGACTTCCGACAGGACGAAGTCGGCCAAGGCGTCGGCGGCGTCCGGTCTGCCAAATTGCCGCGCGCCGGCCGCCGCGCGGACGAGTCGCTTGGGGTCTGCGAGGCAGGTTTCGACAAGGTCCCGCAGCCGGTCGGGGGTAAAGTCCCGGTCCCCGATCAGCCAGCCGCCGCCAGCCTCTATGACCGCGCGGGCATTGGCGCTCTGGTGGTCGTCGGTTGCATGGGGATAGGGCGCGAAGACTGCAGGCCGGCCCGCTGCCGCAAGTTCAGCGACTGTGGAGGCCCCGGCCCTGGCGATGACCAGATGCGCCTCGCCGAGCGCGCCCGCCATGTCTTGGATGAACGGTTCGAGCTGTGCCTCGACGCCCTCGCGGCGATAGGCGCCGCGCGCCGGCTCCAGGTCTTCCGCCCGGCATTGCTGACGCACGGCGACGCGGCCGGCAAGGGGGCCGAGGGCCTCGGGCAGCACCTCGGAGAAGATGCGTGCGCCCTGGCTCCCGCCGAATACCAGCACCTTCAGCGGCTCACCCGGCGCGGGAGGCGCATAGGGCCGGTTACGCAGCGCCGCGATCTCGGGCCGGACGGGATTGCCGACCAGGCGGTCGCCCATGCCGGGATAGCTGGCGGCGACCTTGACCCTGCCGCGAGCCAGCAGCCGGTTGGTTCTGCCGAGCAGGGCGTTCTGCTCGTGCAACACGGTGGTCAGCCCGAGCCACCGGGCGGCGACCACGGTCGGCGCGGAAGGATAGCCCCCGAAGCCGACGACCGCGCGCGACCGCGTCTTCGCGAGCACCTTGCGGGCGTCGAAGATGCCGAGTCCGAGTTGCACGATGCCTCGCAGGCTGCGGGGCGGTCCGGCGCGGATGGTATGCACCGGCGCGTCGCCGGCGAACACGGCGCCGCGACTGTCGGTGACGGCGATGGCTGCCTCGCCTCGCGCGGCAAGGCAGGCGGCGAAGCCGCGGGCCGGAAACACATGGCCTCCCGTGCCGCCCGCAGCGATGGCGATCGGGCCGGCCATCACAACACCTCCGCCTGTCCGTCCCGGCGCCGGTTGAGCGCGAGGACGAAGCCGAGCGTGATCGAGGCGGCGAACAGCGACGAACCGCCATAGCTGAGGAAAGGCAGGGTCGTGCCCTTGGTCGGGATCACTTCCAACGCCGAGGCCATATTGATGAATGCCTGGAGCCCGAAACTTGCAAGCAGCCCGGAGACGGCCAGGAAGGCGAACAGGTTCTCTTCCGCCATCAGGCGAAACGCGCCCCGGCAGACGATCAGGCCGTAGAGCCCGAGCACGGCGATGCAGACCAGTAGGCCGAATTCCTCGCCCAGGACGGCGAAGATGAAATCGGCATGGGCGTCCGGAAGGGTTTCCTTGACCGTGCCTTCGCCCGGGCCTTGCCCGACGAGCCCGCCCTGCTTGAAGGACTCGAGCGACCGCCCGATCTGATAGCGGTCTCCGCCGACGCCGTTGATGAAGGTATCGACGCGGCTCGAGACGTGGCTGAAGCCGAAATAGGCAAGGACGCCGCCGGCGCCGGCGGCCAGAACGAGGCCTGCCAGCGCCGCAAGAGGCATGCCGGCAAGCGTGAACTGCCCGAACCAGACCGAGACGACCATGAATGACATGCCGACGTCGGGCTGCAGCAGCAGCGCACCGACGACGACGGCGAGCAGCCCTGCCGCAATCAAGAGCGCGCGCGAGCCGACGACGACGCGGTAATGCGCGAACAGCCAGGCGGACACGACGGCCATGCCCGGTTTCAGGAATTCCGAAGGCTGCAAGCCGATGAAGCCGAGCGAAAGCCAGCGCTGGGCGCCCTTGTTCTCCGGCCCGACAAGCGCCGTGAAGAGCGTCAGCAGCAGCGCGCCGGCACACACCAGGCCGGCGGTCTGAAGCACCTGGACGGGGCTCAGCAGCGCGCAGACCATCAGCAGGGCGATCGCCACCGGCAGGAACAGTGCGTGCTTGAACAGGAAGTGGAAGCGGGGGGCGCCGTTCAGCTCGGCGACGGCCGGTCCCGCCGTCGCGATCAGGATGAGGCCGAAGACGACCAGCGCGACGACGGCGCCGACCGTGACGCGGTCCACCGTCCAGACCCACTGGGCGGTCCAGCTCCGGTCGGTGCGGGGCAGGAGGCTCATACCGCGCCTCCCGCCAGCCCGCGCACGCCCTCGCGAAAGGCGTCTCCGCGCGCCTCGAAACTCTCCCACTGGTCGAAGGATGCCGCGGCAGGTGCGAGCAGCACGACTTCGCCTGGCCGCGCGTCGCGATGGGCGGCTGCCAGGGCGGCGTCGAGGTCGTCGAGGCATTCGCATGCGGCGTGGCCCGAAAGTGCATCCGCGAATGGTGCTTGCGATGCGCCGATGAGATACGCCTTCGCAATCCGGCCGAACCAGGGCCGGAGCGCGTCGAGGTCGTCCGTCTTCGCCTTTCCGCCGGCGATCCAGCGCACGCGCTCGAAACTGGCGAGCGCAAAGGCCGCCGAGTCCGGGTTGGTCGCCTTGCTGTCGTTCACGTAACGGACCCCGTCGATCTCGCCCACGGTTTCCATACGGTGCGGCAGGCCCTGGAATTCGGACATGGCGTCGAGCGCATCCCGGCGGTCGATACCGAGCGCGCCGAGCGCGGCAAGCGCGGCGGCGGCGTTGCGCCGGTTGTGGGGGCCCGGCAGGCGGGGAAGGGCGGGCCCGTCGTCTCCAATTGCGGTGACGGGGCGCCCCTCGGCGCGCAGGCGGCGCGCCAGCCGGCGGCACCACGGGTCGCTTTCGCCGATTACGGCGGCTGCCTGGTTCTTGAAGATACGCGCCTTGTCGGCGGCGTAGCAGTGCATGCCGCCGTGACGGTCGAGATGGTCGGGAGCGATATTCAGCAGCACCGCAACATCGAAGGCGGGGCGCGGCAGGAGCGCGAGCTGGTAAGAGGAAAGCTCGAGGACATACACGCCGCCCGGGTCGAGCGCCGGCAGGCCGAGCGCAGCCGGGCCGAGATTGCCGCCGACGGCATGCGGCAGCCCAAGCCTGTCGAGCGCGTGTCCGATCAGGGCCGTCACGGTCGATTTTCCGTTGGTGCCCGTGACGCCGACGAAGCGGCAGTCGGGCATCGCTTCGACAAGCAGGGAGATGTCCGCGACGGGCCTCACCCGTGCGGCGTCCGCCCGGACGGCCAGCGGATGCGGGTGTGGATGGAGATGCGGTATGCCCGGGCTCCAGACCAGCCGGGCCAGGCCGGAAGGATCGAAGGGCCGCGCTTCGCCGAATTCCCTGCACAGGTCCTTGCGGTCGTCCCAGACATGGAGATGCGCGCCGGCAGCCGCAAAGGCCGCCGCTGCCGCCCGTCCGGACCGTCCGAGCCCCATGACGCCCACTTCGGCGCCGCGATATGCCGGCAGCGGAATCATCTGAGCTTCAGCGTCGCGAGCCCGGCCAGCGCCAGAACGACGGCGATGATCCAGAAGCGGATGACGATGGTCGGCTCCTTCCACCCCTTCTGCTCGAAGTGGTGGTGCAGCGGCGCCATGCGGAAAACACGCTTGCCGGTCAGCTTGAAAGAGGTCACCTGCACGATCACCGAGACCGCTTCGAGCACAAAGAGCCCGCCGACGATGGCGAGCACCAGTTCGTGCTTGGTGATGACTGCGACCGAGCCGAGCGTGCCGCCGCAGGCGAGCGAGCCCGTGTCGCCCATGAACACCATGGCCGGTGGCGCGTTGTACCAGAGGAACCCGAGGGACGCGCCTACCAGCGCGCCCAGAAGCACCGAGAGCTCGCCGGCACCGGGCACCGGATGGATCTGCAGGTATTCCGCAAACACGGTGTGGCCGGCGAGATAGGCGATGAAGCCGAAGCAACTGGCCGCGATCATCACCGGCACGATCGCGAGCCCGTCGAGCCCGTCGGTGAGATTGACCGCGTTCGACGCCCCGGTCATCACCAGCACGGCGAAGGGCACAGCTAGCCAGCCGAGGTCGATCACCAGGTCCTTGACCACCGGGATGGCGAGCCCATAGCCGAGCGGCGCACCCACGATTTCGGCCGCTGCAATGGCCGCAACAGCGCTCACCACGACCTGGATTCCGAGCTTCGCCTTGCCGGGCAAGCCGCGGCTGCTGCTGCGCGCCAGCTTCAGGTAGTCGTCCGCGAAGCCGACGAGGCCGAAACAGAGCGTCACCGCAAGCACGATCCACACATAGGGATTGGTGAGGTCGGCCCAAAGCAGCGTGCTGGCGACGAGCGCAGTCAGGATCAGCGTCCCGCCCATGGTCGGCGTGCCGCGCTTGGTTTCCAGATGTGATTTCGGGCCGTCCTCGCGGATCGGCTGGCCGTTGGCCTGCCGGGAGCGCAGCCAGGCGATCATGCCGGGGGCGAGCAGGAAGCTCAGCGCCAGGGCGGTGAGCGTCGCGGCGCCGGAACGGAAGGTGATGTAGCGGAACAGGTTGAAGAGCTGGAAGTCTTCGGCCAGCGGTGCAAGGAGGTTGTAAAGCATGGGCGCTCAACCTCCTGCACCTGCGCGCCGCTCCAGCGCTTCGATAACGGGCTTCATGCCTATGCCCAGCGAGCCCTTGACCAGCACGACGTCGCCGGGCGCCACCGCTTCGGCGACCAGGGGGGCGAGTGCGGCCGCGTCTGGGCGGTGCGCGCTGCGCCGGCCGGGCGGCAGGCGGTCGAAGAGCCGGTGCATATGGGGTCCGACGGCGAAAACCAGATCGACGGACGCGTCTTCCAACGGTCCTGCGAGTTCCTCATGGGCGCGGCCCGCGTCCTCGCCCAGCTCGAGCATGTCGCCCAGAACGGCGATCCGCCGCCCGCCGGGGCCGGGTTCGGCGAGGCCGAGCACACCGAGGGCGGCGTTCATCGCGGCGGGGCTCGCATTGTAGCTTTCGTCGATCAGCGTCCAGCCGCCCAGGACCCGCCGCTTGCCGCGGCCGGCGGGCGGATGGAACATTGCCAGGACCTCGGGATCGGGGGCGACGCCGAAGGCATCCAGCACCAGCAGCGCGCCGAGCGCATTGAGCGCCCAATGCTCGCCGGGAGCGCCCAGCCGGAAGTCGAATCGCTTGCCGCGAATCTCCGCCGCAATATCGCTGCCGGAGGCATCGAGGTCGGCATGGAGCAAGACCGCGTCGCCCGCCCGGCGGGAGAACCGCATGATATCGGCGCCGGCCCGCTCGGCCGCGGCTTCGAGGCGCTCGATATAGGGGGTGTCGGCATTGAGCACGGCAGTGCCGCCGGGCTCCAGGCCCTCGAAAATCTCGGCTTTGGCGTCGGCGACTTCGGCAAGGCCGCCGAAAAAGGCCGTATGAGCCGGAGCGATGGCGGTCACCAGCGCTACATGGGGGCGAACCAGGCGGGAGAGGGGCGCGATCTCGCCAGCATGGTTCATGCCGAGTTCGAAGACGGCGAAGTCCGCCTCGCGCGGCAGCCGGGCGAGGGAAAGCGGGGCGCCCCACTCATTGTTGAGATTGCCCCGGCTGGCTTCCGTTCGTCCGGCGCGGGACAGCAGGTTGGCAAGCAACTCCTTGCAGCCCGTCTTGCCGACGCTACCAGTGACGCCGGCGATGCGCGCATTCGAGCGCGCGCGCGCAGCTTGGGCGAGCGCATACAGGCCCGCGCGCGTGTCCGGAACATGGAGCGACGGTACATCGGCGCCGCAATCGCGGCTGACCATTGCCGCGACCGCTCCGCCGGCGAGCGCCCGGTTCACGAAGCAGTGCCCGTCATGGTTCGGCCCTGCCACGGCGACGAAAAGATCCCCGGCCGCAATTGTGCGGCTGTCGATGGCGACGCCGGACGCCTCCCAACCTCCGCGCGGCGCACCTCCGGTGGCGGCGGCAGCTTCGCTTGCGGTCCAGAGCGTCATGCCGCC
>MPNF01000044.1 GCA_002238885.1 Alphaproteobacteria bacterium bin95
GAAGTGTTCTTCCCGGAAGGATCTGAGGATGATTTCCACCTGCTCCTCGAACAGGTCCCGGTTGGCGTCGCCGTCCATCAGCACGCCGCCCAGCGTCTCCACCTCGCGCGTGTGATAGCCGCGCCCGACTCCGAAGATCACCCGGCCCTTGGTCAGGATGTCGGCCGTAGCGAAATCCTCCGCAAGGCGGAGCGGATGCCACATGGTGGTGACATTGAAGCCGCAGCCGAACCGGAGCCGCTTCGTCAGGTGGGCCAGATGCACGAAGAACAGCGGCAGGTTCGGGATGCACTCGTAGCCTTCGTGCTGGAAGTGGTGCTCGGCCAGCCAGAAGGCGTCGTAGCCGAGCTCGTCCATGCGCACGGCCATCTTCTCGGTCTTTTCGAATACCGTGGCCAGCCGGTCGTTGTCGTAGCGCCGGTCGTTCGCCGGCGTGGCGTCCTGGCCCATATCGTCCAGGTCGATATGCCCGGCAAACAGGCTTCCGAAGCGCTTGATCACAGTCTCGTTCCTCCGTCGCGTCGCGCGCCCGGCCGTCCCGGGCCGCGCCTCCTGCAGAATGGATGCTCGCTGGCGATGATACAGATGCAGATGCGCTCGCAGAAGGAGGGTGCGCGCCCGCGCCCTACTCCATCACGATCCGCGGCGCCGCCGGACCTGTCGCGCGGCGGACTTCGACCTCGCGCCAGAGCCGGGCGGCGATCTCGTGGAAGGCTTGGCCGGAGGGTGAGGCGTCGTCGGCTGCTGCGGGCTCGCCCGCGTCGCAGCGCTCGCGCAGCTCCAGCGCCAGCGGGGCTTCGCCGAGGAAGGGCGCGCCGAGCTTTTCCGCTTCCGCGCGCGCGCCGCCCGAGCCGAAGATATGGGTGCCCTCGCCGCAATGCGGGCAGACGAACACCGACATGTTCTCGACAAGCCCCAGCACCGGCACTTCGACCTTGCGGAACATGGAAATGCCGCGCCTTGCGTCGAGCAGCGCGATGTCCTGCGGCGTCGAGACGATAACCGCCCCGGTGAGCGGCACGCGCTGGGAAAGCGTCAGCTGCGCGTCTCCCGTCCCCGGCGGCATGTCGATCAGCAGCACGTCGAGCTCGCCCCAGGCGACATCGCCGATGAGCTGCTGCACCGCGCTCATCACCATCGGCCCGCGCCAGATCATCGCCGTCTCTTCCGAAATCAGGAAGCCGATCGACATGCAGGCCACGCCCCACTTGCGCATCGGCAGGAGCGTCTTCTCGCCGGCGAGCGCGGGTTTGCCGGAAATGCCCATCATGCGCGGCAGGGAGGGCCCGAAGATGTCGCTGTCCATGAGCCCGACAGCGAGGCCCTGCCGGGAGAGCGCGACCGCGAGGTTGACGGCCACGGTGGATTTGCCGACGCCGCCCTTGCCGGAGGCGACGGCGACGATGCTCTTCACGCCCGGCAGCTCGATCCGGCCCGAAGTCTGCCCGGAGGCACTGCCGGTCGGCCGGCGCTCCGGGGGCGGCGCGGCGGCGCGTTCGGCGGTCAGCACCACGGTGGCGCTGGTGACGCCGGGCAGGGCGGTGAGCGCGGCCTCGATGGCGCGGCGCTCGTCCCCGGCCTCTTCGGCCAGGCCAGGCTCCACCTCCAGCGAGACCTGCACCGCACCGTCCTTGACCGCGATGCCGCCGACGCGCCCGATGAGCGCCAGGTCCTGCGCTGCGGCGCGAATGTCCGATTCCGTCGGTTCGACCATGAGCGCCGTGCGCCTCCGTTGACACAAGGAATATGCGCAGCCCATTCCAACGCCGGGCGCCCTGCTCTATAAGGCGCCATGCGCGAATTCGGCGGACGCACGCGGAACGGCAACGAGAGGTAGGCCCATGCCCTGGCATAATCAAGGCGGCGGAGGCAGCGGCGGCCCTTGGGGCGGCGGTGGCGGCGGTGGCGGTCCCTGGGGCGGCAGCGGAGGCGGCGGCGGTGGCGGCGGCCCCTGGGGCGGCGGCGGCGGCAACCAGGGCGGCGGCGGCTGGGGCGGCGGGCGCGGGCCCGGCGGCGGCCCGCAGGCTCCCAATGTCGAGGAGGCGATCCGGCGCCTGCAGGACTGGCTGCGCCGGCGCATGCCGGGCGGCGGAGCCGGCGGTCGCGGCGGGCGCATCGGCATTCTGCTGGTGATTATCGTGCTGCTCGCCATCTGGGTGCTGAGCGGCTTCTACCGCGTGCAGACGGACGAGCAGGGCGTGGTGCTGCGCTTCGGCGAGCGCGTCGGCACCACCACGCCGGGCCTCAACTACCATCTGCCCTATCCGATAGAGACGGTGGAAACGCCGAAGGTCACGCGCGTTAACCGCGTCGAGGTTGGCTTTCGCAGCGCGGAAGAGGCGCTGATGCTGACCGGCGACGAGAACATCGTCGATATCAACTTCGTCGTCTTCTGGATCATCAAGGAGGCCGGCGACTACCTGTTCAATGTGCGCGAGCCGGAGCGGTCGGTTAAGGCGGCTGCCGAGAGCGTGATGCGCGAGATCGTCGGGCAGACGCCCATCGCCGCCGCGCTCGCCGAAGGCCGAGGCCAGATCGAGGACAAGGTCAAGGCCGGCGTGCAGGCCATACTGGACGACTACGGGACCGGCATCGAGATCACCGTCGTGCAGCTGCTCAAGGTCGATCCGCCGAACCAGGTGGTGGACGCCTTCCGCGACGTGCAGCGCGCCCGCGCCGACCAGGAGCGGCTGCGCAACGAGGCGGAGTCCTACGCCAACGACATCATCCCGCGCGCACGCGGCGAGGCGGAGCGGCTGGTGCAGGAGGCGGAAGCTTACAAGCAGGAGGTCGTGGCACGCTCCGAAGGCGACGCCCAGCGCTTCACCCAGGTCTATACGGCGTTCAGCGCCGCCAAGGACGTGACCACCAAGCGCATCTACCTGGAGACGATGGAGGAAATCCTCTCCAACGCGGACAAATACGTCATCGACCAGAGCGGCGGCGCCTCCGGCGTCGTGCCCTATCTGCCGCTGCCCGAAGTGCAGAAGCGGATAAAGGCCGGCGAGGCCGACGGGACCCAATCCAGCACGGGAGGCCTGCAATGAGACATGCCGCGCTTTTCGGCGGCGCGATCCTCCTGATCGTGCTCGCCATCGTCGCCGCCAGCGCGCTGTTCACGGTGCACCAGACGCAGCAGGCCATCGTGATGCAGTTTGGCAACCCGAAGAGCGTGGTCCAGGAGCCGGGGCTGCATCTGAAGGCGCCGTTCTGGCAGAACGTGGTGTATTTCGACGCCCGCGTGCTGGACTTCGCGCCGCAGGCCGAGGAGATCATCACTTCGGACCGCAAGCGCATGGTGGTGGACAGTTTCGTGCGCTACCGCATCGACGATCCGCTGCAATTCTACCAGTCGGTGGGCACGGAAACCCGCGTCCAGAGCCGTCTGGCCGGCGTGGTCGTCTCCAGCCTCCGGCGCGTCGTCGGCAACAACAGCTTCAGCTCGATCCTCTCCGAGGAACGCGGCGACATCATGCTCAGCATCCGGCAGGCGGTGAACGCGGAGTCCAAGGAGTTCGGCATCGAGATCGTCGATTTCCGGATTCGCCGCACCGACCTGCCGGACGCCAATGCGCAGTCGATCTACCAGCGCATGCGCACCGAACGCGAGCGCGAGGCCAAGGAGTTCCGCGCCCAGGGGGCCGAGCTCGCCCAGCGCATCCGCGCCCGCGCCGACCGCGAGCGCACGGTGCTGATCGCGGAGTCGAAGAAGACGGCGCAGATCCGGCGAGGCGAGGGCGATGCCGACGCGATCCGCATCTATGCCGAGAGCTTCGGCCAGGACCCGGAATTCTTCGCCTTCTACCGCTCGATGGAGGCCTACAAGAACGCGCTCGGCAAGGATAACACCACGCTGGTGCTGAGCCCGGACAGCGACTTCTTCGACTTCTTCGGCGACATTTCCGGCAGGACCTCGAAGAGCGAATAGCCCGCCGCCGGCCCCCCCTGTCCTGGCCCCCCTGCATCCCCCCCCCCCCCGGCCCCCCCCCCGCCATGCTCCGCTTCTGCGGCCTCACGGCGGCCATGCTGGGGCTGGCGGTGGTCTGGGCGGCGAGAAGGTGGGTGTAGAGAGTCTGGGAAGGGCGACGATAGTTATTCTGCAAGCGATTCTGTCCAAAGCCCGGGTGTCAGGGATGGCTTGAGCGCACGTAGACTGCGCTCGTCGTCGTTACCTGCGCCGCCCTTTCACAACAATTGATGACGAGTTAGCCTATCGCAGACAGGAGAGGCATGAATGCATCGAAGCCAGGTCGATTGACCTCCGCGCCAATTTCTTTGTTATAACAAGAAACGACCCGATCAAGACTATAGCACAAAGATCATGATACCTGTAGACAGCCTCGTTCGAAGCTTGCTGGGGCCGAAATTGCCAAGGGAGTAAACAATGAAGAACGCGCCTCGAAATAGCCGCTTCGTTCCGGGTATCGACTGTTAGAAGAATCTCTTTCCTGCACACGTTATACCTACGTGGTCAAAGCAGGATTCATGGAGTATTTCGTCATGCTCTCCTTCCGCTCGGCGCCATCAAATTCACACATCTGCCGTCGGGCGCACCGGATACAAACTGAGACAAGATGTTCGCGTCCGGTAGCCCCGCGAGTGGGGACGGAGCTCTCTGGCTATTGTCGGCGTAGGTGCCGTTCGATGACCGCCGACATTAGTGTTCAACGCGAAGAAGAAATTGAAAACTCGGAGTACGCTCTTTGAGCGCCAATTTGAATCGGCGAACCAAATGTGCATCGAAACACATCATCCGAGACGATATGGTCGAATGACGCTCCAAAATCTGCGCTGCTTGAACCATATTGAACAATTCCTTTAGGTCGAGTATCTGCAAAAGGCATCCAGTTTTCTTGAAAAATTCTCTAAGGAACTCCCCCCCATATTGTCCCGCCTCTGACAGTAGCAATAAATCTGGAACGAGAACAATAGCGTGCATCGGGAACTCTCGCTCAATTATAAGAGAACTACCATGTCGATCAACTACAGCATGTCCCGCTTGAATACCCCGAATTCCTCCCGAAAGCTGTCTTGTTGCTTTCTTGACAGCTTTGATTAAATTTCTTGTTAATTTCTCCCTACTTGGCAATTCATTTCGTGAAAAGGTAGACAACGACTTTGACTCAAATAGAAACACACCCTGTTCGTAACTCAACAGTAGATCTGTTAGTTCCCGTGAATGATTCCTCGAGCGCATTATTTCTGGTTTTATTATGGCTCTAAAGGGATCAAGAGAGTCGATTATCCAAAGTGACGACTGCTCTTGTTGATTTCCCTCGTTGTGATCAGAAAGTGAAATTGAGCTCGCATCGGAGCGGCTAGTTATGTAGGTGTTATGCACAAAATGCCATTCTTCGACTTCCATAGGGTTCATCATGTATACGTCGACAAGATTGGTATCTTCATGATACACGTCCAACTTCGTTGACACAACGCCACGAACTACAGGGTCGTCAGAAGACCCTAATGTAGCACTACGGATCCAGTCGATAATATGAGACTCTCTAGCCGAAACGATCACATTAGACCAAGCGGAGTTAACTACTAGTTCGTTGAAAATAAACGCAATAAGTAGATAGGGGCTTGACAGTGCCCCGGTCACTCCCTACATTCATAGTCATAGGGAGGCGACGCCATGAACCTTTTCACCATCTTCCAGCGGTTCCCGGATCAGGAAGCCTGCATAGAGCATCTTGAAGCGGTTCGCTGGGGCGATGAGCCCCATTGCCCGCATTGTGGCTCGGTCAGCGTTGCCCGCAAGGAAGATGGCGGGCGCATGGGCCGATGGAACTGTCACGGCTGCAAGGCCAGCTTCAATGTCCTGTCCGGGACGATCATGCAAAAGACCAAGCTGCCGCTGCAGAAATGGTTCATGGCTATCGGCCTCATGGTCAATGCGAAGAAGAGCGTTTCCAGCTACCAGCTCTCCCGTGACTTGGAACTCAATCAAAAGTCGGCATGGTTCATGCAGCAGCGCATCCGAGCCGCGATGGCAGAAGATCAGGCGCCTATGCTGCAAGGTATCGTGGAAGCCGACGAAACCTATGTCGGCGGGAAGCCGCGCAAGGCGAACAAGATTGAGGACCGGGAGCCTGCAAAGCGCGGACGCGGGACCGACAAGACGCCGATCATCGGCGCGGTAGAGCGCGGCGGGAAGGTCGTGGCCCGTATGGCGACAGACCTTTCCGGCAAGGGCATCCTGCGCTTCCTGAAAGACACGATTGAGCCAAACGGGACGCTGCTTATCACCGACGAATACCGGGCCTATGCGGCGGCGGCCCGTTCCGGCTTCGCCCATGCCGTCATCAATCACTCTGTAGCTTATGCGGATGGTGACACGCACACGAACACGATTGAAGGCTTCTGGTCCTTGGTGAAGCGGGCATGGTATGGCTCGCACCACCACTACAGCCATCATTGGACACCGCTGTTTGTCGCGGAAGCGTCTTGGAAATACAACAACAGGAAGAACGATAATCCGTTCGGAACCTTCCTGCGGAGGGTCTTTAAGTGAATCGGCTCTATTACGGCGACTGCCTCACCATCATGCAGGACATGGCGCTCGTCAGCGTTGACCTCATCTACCTCGATCCGCCGTTCAACTCGAACCGCGAATACAACGCCATCTATAAGGATGAAACAGGACGCCCATTGCCGGATCAGATCGAGGCGTTCTGCGATCAATGGACATTGGACGATGAACGTGAGCGCGCGATCCGGCAAATGCCCGTCCTGTTACGGGAAGCCGGGATAGACGATGAGGTTACGGAATTCTGGCGTCTATGGATGAACGCGCTTCGGAAGACTAATCCGAGGCTGCTTGCCTATCTGTCCTACATGGTGCAGCGGCTTCTGCCGATGAAGGGCATCTTGAAGCCGACCGGCTCCATCTATCTTCACTGCGACCCGACCGCGAGCCACTACATCAAGATTATGATGGACGCGATCTTTGGGCACGGGAATTTCCGCAACGAAATTATCTGGTGTTACACGGGGCCGGGTTCACCGGGGATGCGCCAGTTCAACCGCAAGCACGATACGATCTTATGGTATTCCAAGGGTAAGTCTTGGACTTTCAATGCTGATGATGTTCGGCTCCCGCACGCGGGGAAGACCAAAGCAAACTATAAGCCGGGGCTACAAGGGTCTGGTTTCACCGGCGATGGTGAGCCAATGCTGCCGACAGGGGGAAAAGTTCCAGAAACTTGGTGGACCGGAATCGCCATTGCGGCGCGCTCTAAGAGCCAATACATGCGCTATGCAACGCAGAAGCCACTTGCGCTCTTGGAACGAATCATCAAGGCGTCCAGTAATCCCGGCGATGTAGTGTTCGACCCGTTCTGCGGTTGCGCTACGACGCTGGAGGCGGCTCACAAGCTGGGGCGCCGCTGGATAGGCTGCGACATAGCCATTCACGCCGTGAAGCGCGTTGCCAAGGTCCGGCTGGAAGAACGGCTTCGGTTGGTGGAGGGAACGGACTTCACCGTTGAAGGTGTCCCGCGCAATCTGGAAGGCGCGCGCGACCTATGGGAGCGCGACAGATACCACTTCCAGAAATGGGCGGTGGAGCAAGTGGATGGGTTCGTTACGACGCGGCGCACGGGTGACGGCGGCATTGACGGGCGGCTCTACTTCGCCCGGCCGGGATTCCAAGAACTGCGTTCAATGGTCATCGAGGTGAAGGGCGGGAAGAATGTCGGGATCGGCACCGTGCGCGAACTGGCGGGCGTCCTGAAGCGGGATGAAGCCGACATGGCGGGGCTGATAGTCATGGACCCGTTGGGGCAGCGCCAAGCGGCGAACTTTGCCCGTGAAATGGCGGCTTCCGGCGACCTGGATGTCATGGGCATGATGTATCCGCGAATGCAGATATTGACGGCGCAAGAGATACTGGACGGCAAGCGGTTTGTGACACCGAGCGTCGCGGCGCGCGGCACGGGGCAAACCGCACTTCCATTGCAGCATTCCGAATGAAATGCCGCGCTATCTCTACATCGAAGCATATGCCGAGGGCGTGAAACTGTTCGGGGCGCAAGGAGACATTGAAGAACCGATGCTCTTAGTCGAACAACCTGACGGGTCGTGGCGGAAGGCCATGGGGCCGGATATTGTGGCAATGAGCAACGAGTTCCCCAACTTCTTCAGGAGCCGCCCGAAGCCCAACGAGACCATATAAGCCCCTATCTACTTATTGCGAAAATAAATACAGTACACGCAGAATACTTGAATAGCGCAAGAAGCGCATTGCGTTCATCTTCATATTCCATTACCGACCAAACAAAACCGGGATGATCAGGGTCGTTATCAATTTTGACCCCATATGCTAGGCGATTATCTGGGAGATTTATGAAGAACAGTTGCAGGACATTTGAATACGTCAAATACTTTATTGATAAAGACAACGTCTTGATCAACAATGTTGATTCTGGACCTGTCGATCCGTGCGCCATAGTCATCCGGGTTAATTGAGGGACAGAGGAAAATTCTATGTGATGCCGACGGGAGAGAATGTGCATTGACTCAGTCCTGTAGCCTACGATGCGAGCAAGGCAAGTTGTTCGGTTGAGATGCGAGGCTTAAATGCGAGCTGGACACGGAAGATAAACAAGAGGCGGGGGGAATGGCAAGTTCTAAGTGTAAAGGTAGGGTAGCGGCCCGCAGGCGCTGCTTCCGGTAGTGTTGTGGCTCAGGCGGCTAGGTTCATCTGTTGCTTCTTTGTCGTTTTGGGCTTCGGCAAGTATCGGACGAAGACATCGGCGGGCGTCCTGCCGTTCATGCCGCGGCCTTGGTGAGGTCGTTCAGTATTGTAGCGGAAGAGATAGGCGTCGAGGTCGTTTTGCATGGCGGCGTTGCTCTCAAAGATGTTCTTGTGGCCCATGATGCTGAAGTGCTCGTCGAGCAGGATACGGTGTAGGCGCTCGACGAAGGCGTTGTACCGATGCCTTCGGACCGTGGTGGTGCGATGGTCGAGGCTCTTGAACTGGAAGAATAGCTCGTGAGGGCACCCACCGGGCCGGCCGATAGTGTCTCACTTTGACCTTTTGTGAAAAAGTCCCGGCTGCAGGTGGGCGGCCGGGACCCAATCGTCAGCCGGGGAGAAGCGTCAGAGTCGGCAGAGCATTTCGAGTTCAAGGTTGTGGGAGCCGTAATCGGCCTTGATTCCATCGAAGTCGGCTTCGCTGGTTGCGAAATAGCGGTAGCCGAACCGGGCCTCGGCGCTGTGGGACACCGGGTAGGTCAGGCCGAGCATCACCTGCCAGGCGATCACGGTGTCGTCGCTGGAGCTGCTCGCGAACTCGTGGGTGTCGCCATCGACGGTCAATGTGAATGCGTCTTCGGTCACATCGTGCTGGGCGAAGCCGAGGCCGGCGCCGAGATAGGGTCGCAGACCCCACGATGCATTGAAAGCCACGATGCCGTTCGCCATCAGGCTGATCGTTTCGAGATCGCCTCCGATCTCCAAATCTCCCGAAGCAATGGAGTCGCCCTCGAATGTCAGATTGAGATTCTCGTATTTGTCCCAGGACGACGGCCGGTAGGCGAGCTCGATCTCGCCCCGCAAGCCGGTCGACGCCCCGTGCCCCACTGCCACCGCAAAGTCCGGGCCGCCATCGAGAGGAATGTCCCCCGTGAGTTTCAGATCGCCTTCGGTGTAGGAGGCCGAGGGTGCTGTCGGCACCGGGCCAACATTGCGAAAGAAGCATACGCCCGTCCAAACGGATCAGACATAGCTCACCACCTCACCAAGCGGTTTGCGGCCGATGTCGGGCACCTTCGCATTCTCGTCAGGGTAGCCGGCGACCAGCAGCAGGAAGGGGCGTTCGGCCGCCTTCGGGCGGCCCAGTATTTCGTTCAGGAATTTCATCGGGCTCGGCGTGTGGGTGAGCGTTGCGAGTCCGGCGACATGCAGGGCCGCGATCAGCATCCCGGTCGCGATCCCGACCGACTCTGCCGGGTAGTAATGCTTGACCCGGCGGCCGTCGGCCAGCCGGCCGTATCTCTGGGAAAAGACCGCGATCAGCCAGGGCGCGCGTTCCAGGAACGGCTTGCGCTCGTCCGTTCCGAGCGGGGCCAGCGCGTCCAGCCACTCCTGCGGCGCCCGGTGCCGGTAGAACTCGAACTCCTCCTCCTCGGCGGCGATCCGTATGCGCCGCTTCGTTTCCGGATCGCCCACCACGACGAAATGCCAGGGCTGAAGGTTCGCGCCGCTCGGCGCGGTGGTCGCGGCCTTCAGGCAGTCGTCGATGACCGCGCGCGGCACGGGCCGTTCGGAAAAGTCCCGGACCGTGCGCCGGCGCTTCAGCTCCGCATGGAACTCGCGCGCCCGGCGCATCATCTCGTCTTCGGGATACTCCCGATAATCGGGCAACGGTACGAAGGAAGGTTCGTTCATCCGGGTCGTGTCCCTGGAGGCGACAAGGGGCAGGGCGACGGGCCTGCGGCATGGCTGCCCGGATTATACATCCATCCCGGTCATCGGCTCCGCGCGGAAAGCGCTTTCGCCTGCCATGGCGGCGCGTATGATTGGTGTCTGCTATGAACCCGCGCCCGCTGATCGTCGATTGCGACCCCGGCCAGGACGATGCCGTCGCCCTGCTGTTGGTCTTCGCTGCGCCCGAGGAATTCGACTTGCTCGGCATCACGGCCGTCGCCGGCAATGTCCCGCTGGCGCTGACCGAGAGCAATGCGCGCCGGATCAGGGATCTCGGGGGCCGGCCCGAAGTGCCGGTCTATGCCGGGTGTCCGCGCCCCATGGTGCGCGAGCCGGTCACCGCCGAGCGCATCCACGGGCCGACGGGCATCGACGGCGCGGACCTGCCGGAGCCGAGCCGCCCGGCCGAAGCGGCTCATGCGGTGGACTTTCTGGTGGAGACGCTCCTTGCGGCGCCGGAACCTATCACTCTGGCCCCCCTCGGGCCGCTTACCAATATCGCGCTCGCCATCGTGAAGAACCCGGCGATCCTGGGGAATGTGCGCGAGATCGTCGCCATGGGCGGGGCGATCGGGACCGGCAATGTCACGGCGTCGGCCGAGTTCAACATCTTCGCCGACCCCCATGCGGCGCATGTGGTGTTCGAGGCGGGTGCGCCGCTCACCATGATCGGGCTCGACGTGACCCACCAGGCGATTGCGACGCCGCCCAGGCTGGAGGCCATCCGCGCGCTCGGCACGGCGCCTGCTGCCGCGGTTTGCGGCATGCTCGACCTCTACGGCGCGAAGAACATGGCCGCCTACCATCACGGTGCGCCGCTGCACGACCCCTGCGTGATTGCGTATCTAATGCAGCCGGGTCTTTTTGAGGGCCGGGAAATGCGGGTCGACATCGATATCACCGAAGGCCCCTGCTTCGGCCGCACAGTTTGCGATGTGCGCAGGCGCAGTGGCAGGCCCGCCAATGCGCGTGTGCTGGAAAGCATCGACGCCGACGGCTTCTTCGCGCTGCTGACGGAACGCCTGGCGCGGCTGCCGGCCGGCGCCGCATAGCGGCACGAACGATTGTTTCCGGAAGACCTGAGAGGAAAACCATGTCCGACAGACCCATCGTCCTGGTGACGGGCGGCGCGCAGGGGATTGGCTATGCGTGCGCCGAAGCGCTTGCCGAAGACGGCCACCGCCCGATCCTCGCCGACGTCAGGGAGGAGGGCGTCCGGGAGGCTGCGGGACGGCTCGGAAACGGGGCCGTGGGCCTCATCTGCGATATGGGCGACCCGGCCGCGGTCGGCGCGCTGTTCGACAGGATCGAGACCGACTACGGGCCGGTGGCAACGCTGGTGAACAATGCCGGCGTCGCGCTGCCGGGAGAATTTCTCAGCTATGAGCTAGACGATTTCCAGCGGGTGATCGGCGTCAATCTGGTCGGCGTCTTTGTCGCCACGCAACGCGCGGCC
>MPNF01000045.1 GCA_002238885.1 Alphaproteobacteria bacterium bin95
GCGACCTCGCCTTCCGGCGTGTTCCGCACGGCCGACGGCTGGCTGCACCTCGTCGTTCTGAAGAACAGCGACTTCCAGGCGCTTTGCGGGCTGATCGACCGACCCGACCTCGCAGCCGACCCGCGTTTCGCCGGGCCGGCGGGACGGGCGGCCCACGCCGAAGAGTTGAACGCCGCCGTCGCGGCGCATGTCGCGGCGCAACCGACCGCATACTGGCAGGCCTGCCTTACGGAAGCCGGCCTCCAGAACGAGGCCGCACAGGACTACACGCAGTTCACCGCGCACCCGCACACGGAAGCGACCGGCCTGATTTCCCGGTTGGCGCAGCCGGGCGGAGACCGCATCTGGCCGGTTCCGAACCCGGCCGGCGCGCCGCCGCTGGTTTCGGGTTCGCCGGAGGCCACCGCGCCCGAGCTAGGCCAGCACACGGAAGAAGTGCTGCTGGAATTGGCGGAATCGGACGCCGCCGCCGCCGCCGAGGAGTGAGGCTCTACGCCGGGCGTTGTCGGCGCCGGGCGCATCTGCTAAAGGCTGCCCCCGCAGGCGGTCCCGGGGCCGCCCTGGCGGGGGGACAGCATTGAGCCAACCGGTTCTCGAAGTCCGCGACGTGGCGGTGCATTTCGGTGGGATCGTGGCGCTGGACGGCGTGTCCTTCGACATCCCGAAGGACCTGATCGTCGGTTTGATCGGCCCCAACGGCGCCGGCAAGACGACGCTCTTCAACTGCCTCTCCCGGCTTTACACGCCGAATGCGGGCGAAATCCTGTTCAAGGGCAAGTCGCTCCTGGGCCTGGCGCCGAACCGGATCGCCTCGCTCGGCATCGGCCGCACCTTCCAGAACCTGGCGCTCTTCCCGACGCTTTCCGTGCTCGACAACGTCATGATCGGCGGCCATTCCCGCACGGGAAGCGACTTCGTCTCCAACGCCTTCCGTCTGCCGTGGGTCCGCCGGGAGGAAGCGGAGCTGATGGCCCGCGCGCTGGAGTCGATCGAGTTCATGGAGCTGACGGAGTTCACGCACACGCCGGTCGGCGGGCTGCCATTCGGTTACCAGAAGCGGGTGGAGCTGGCGCGCGCGCTCGCCAGCGAGCCGGAACTGCTGCTGCTCGACGAGCCGGCGGGCGGCCTCAACCACGAGGAACTCGACCACCTGATGCAGCAGATCCGCCAGATACGGGACGAGCGCGGCATCACCGTGCTGCTGGTCGAGCACCATATGAGCCTGGTCATGCAGGTATCGGACAAGGTCGTGGCCATCGACTTCGGCCGCAAGATCGCCGACGGCACCCCGGAAGAGGTGCAGCGCGACCCCAAGGTCATCGAAGCCTATCTCGGGACAGCGCACTGATGGCGTTTCTCGAAGTCCGGGGGCTGGAAGCCTACTACCGCCAGACCCAGGCGCTGTTCGGGGTCGATTTCGTGCTCGACGAAGGGTCGATCACGGCGGTCCTGGGCGCCAACGGCGCGGGCAAGACGACCACGCTCAGGGCGATCTGCCGCATGGTGAGGACGGAAGGCGAGGTCGTGTTCGACGGGCAGGACCTGTCCGGCCTCTCGACCGAGCGCGTCGTCGGGCTCGGCATCGCGCATGTGCCGGAAGGGCGGGGCACCTTCGTGCGCCAGTCCGTCGAGGAAAACCTCCAGCTCGGCGCCTATACGCGCAAGAACAAGGCCGACATCGCCGCCGACATGGAGAGCGTTTACGGCTATTTCCCGAGGCTCGGCGAACGCCGCCGCCAGCAGGCGGGCACGCTTTCCGGCGGCGAACAGCAGATGCTCGCCATCGGCCGCGCGCTGATGCTGCGCCCGAAGCTCATGCTGCTCGACGAGCCGTCCTTCGGCCTCGCGCCGCTGATCGTGCAGGAGATTTACGAGATCATGGCGCGTATCCGCGAGCGGGAGGGCACCTCCATGCTGCTCGTGGAGCAGAATGCAAGCATCGCGCTCGAACTCGCCGACCACGCCTATCTCCTGGAAACGGGCAGGGGGGTGAGGGGCGGCGAGTCCAGCCTGCTGCGCGACGACGAAGACATCCGCCGCAGCTATCTCGGCTACTGAAAGCGCGCGCCCAACGATGGACCTGTTTCTTCAACTGACGCTCGCCGGCCTCGCTATCGGGTCGATCTACTCCTGCGTCGCGCTGGCCGTGGTGATGATCTACCAGGCCACCGACCACTTCAATTTCGCCCAGGGCGAGATGGCGATGTTCTCGACCTATGTCGCCTGGACGCTGATCGGCCTGGGCGCGCCCGTCTGGCTGGCCTTCCTGCTCGCGGTCGGCATTTCCTTCCTGGCGGGCGTCATCATCGAGCGGGTGATCGTCAAACCGGTCGAGAACGCGCCGGTGCTCAACCAGATCATCGTGTTCATCGGCCTGCTGGTGATCTTCAACGCGGTTGCCGGCTGGATCTGGGAGTTCACCATCAAGCCCTTCCCGAGCCTCTTCCCCGAGGACCTGGGCTTCAAATCGGAGCTGATCGGCCCGCACCATCTTGGCGTCATCGCGCTGACGCTCGGCGTGCTGGCGCTGGTCTTCGCCTTCTTCCGCTTCACGCGCGTGGGGCTCGCCATGCGCGCCGCCGCCGCCAACCCGGACTCGGCCAGGCTGGTCGGCGTCTCGGTCGGCTGGATGCTGGCGCTCGGCTGGGGGCTGGCGGCATCCATCGGCGCTGTCGGCGGCATCCTGGTCGCGCCCATCGTGTTCCTGGAGCCGAACATGATGGCCGGCGTGTTGCTTTACGGCTTCGCCGGCGCGCTGCTGGGCGGCGTGTCCAGCCCCGGCGGCGCGGTGCTGGGCGGCCTCGTCGTCGGCGTGCTGGAGAATTGGGTCGGGCAATATGTGCCGGGCGGCTCCGAGCTGAAGCTCACCTTCGCGCTGATCCTGATCGTCGGCGTGCTCGTCTTCAAGCCGGCCGGCCTGTTCGGCCGCGTCGTGGTGCGGAGGGTCTGACCGCCATGATGCGCCCGAACCCCGTTACCCCCCGGCTGCTCATCGGCTTCGGCGCCGCCATCGTCTTCGCGGCGATCCTGCCGCATCTCGTGTCGGACTTCACCAGCTTCCAGTTCACCCTGGCTATGTCCTATGGCATCGCGCTGCTCGGGCTGAACATCCTGACCGGCTATAACGGCCAGTTCTCGATCGGCCACAGCGCGTTCTACGCCGTGGGCGCCTATACCGCCGCGATCCTGCTCTACCATTTCGAGTGGAACCACTACGCCACCCTGCCGGTGGCGGCGCTGGTGGCGTTCGTCGTCGGCTTCCTGTTCGGCCTGCCGGCGCTCAGGCTGGAGGGGCTCTATCTCGCGCTCGCGACATTCGCCTTCGCCGTGGCGACGCCGCAATTGCTCAAGTTCGATGCGTTCGAGCACTGGACGGGCGGCGTGCAGGGGCTGTTCGTGCCGAAACCCGAGCCGCTGATCGGCGGGCTAAGCGCTGACCAGTCGCTCTATTATGTTGCGCTGGCCATAATGGTGCTGCTGATGGGCGTTGCCTGGTGCCTGCTGCACAGCCGGTCGGGCCGGGCGATCATGGCGATCCGCGACAACCCGATCGCGGCCAGCACGATGGGCATCAACACAGCGCTCTACAAGACGACGGTCTTCGGCATCAGCGCCATGTACACCGGCATTGCCGGCGCGCTCAGCGTCTTCGTCACCGAGTTCGTGGCGCCCGACGCCTTCAATTTCTTCCTCGCGGTCAATCTTCTGATCGGGTCCGTGGTAGGCGGCATCGTGTCGATTCCGGGCGTGATCTTCGGCGGCCTGTTCCTGGTCTTCGTGCCCAACTTCGCCCAGGACATCAGCCGCGCCTATCCGTTCGTGCCGCCGCCCTGGGCGATCTTCGGCATCTTGCTGATCCTTGCGATATACTTCGTGCCGTTCGGGGTCTGGGGCGCGGTGGAACGAGTGTCCGCCCGGTGGAAACGCAAATCGGCCGCCGGCCGGTAGAGCTAATTCTCAACGAAAGGGAGGTTTAGACCCATGCGCATCAAGAACCTGCTCGCTGCCGCGGCGGCGGCGGCGTTGCTTGCCGGGACGGCGCAAGCCGCCGACATGACCGGCATCACCGACACCACGATCAAGATCGGCAACACCAACCCCTATTCGGGCCCGGCCTCGGTCTACAGCACCATCGGCAAGACCATCTCCGCCTATTTCAAGATGGTGAACGAGATGGGCGGCATCCAGGGCCGCCAGATCGACTTCATCTCGCTGGATGACGGCTACAGCCCGCCGCGCACGGTCGAGCAGGTCCGCAAGCTCGTCGAGCAGGAAGAGGTGGCGCTTCTCTTCCAGACGCTCGGCACGCCGACCAACTCCGCCATCCACCGCTATGTGAACTCGAAGAAGGTGCCGCACCTCTTCGTCGCGACCGGCGCCAGCAAATGGGGCCAGCCGGAGAAGTATCCCTGGACCATGGGCTTCCAGCCGACCTATGACGTCGAGGGAGAGATCTACGCGAAATACGTGCTGGAGAATGTCGAGAACCCGAAGATCGCGATCCTGTTCCAGAACGACGACTACGGGAAGGACTATCGCGACGGCTTCCTGCGCGGGCTCGGCGACAAGGCGGACGAGCTCGTCGTCTCCCAGTTGCCCTACGAGGTCACCGACCCGACGGTGGACAGCCAGATCGTGGCGATGAAGGACAGCGGCGCCAATGTGTTCTTCAACATCACGATCCCGAAATTCGCCGCCCAGGCGATCCGCAAGTCCTGCGAGATCGGCTGGAAGCCCACGCATCTGCTGAACAATGTGTCGTCCTCGGTGGGCGCGACACTGACGCCGGCCGGCCTCGACTGCTCCAAGGGCCTGATTACGGCGATCTACCTGAAGGACCCGGTGGACCCTCAGTGGCAGGATGATGCGGGCTACAAGGAGTGGGTCGGCTTCATGGAGAAGCACATGCCGGGCGCCGACATGACGGACGTCAACTACGCTTACGGCTACAACGTCTCCAAGCTGATGCACATCACGCTCGACGGCTGCAAGGACCTGTCGCGCGAGGGCATCATGGCCTGTGCCGCCAACCTCAAGGACATCGAGTTGCCGATGGTCCTTCCGGGCATTCTGGTCAACACGGCTGCCGACGACTTCTACCCGATCCAGGCTGAGCAGCTCTCGCAGTTCGACGGTGAGCGCTGGGTCGCCTTCGGCGGAATCATCGACGCCAGCAAGTAACCGCGCCGGCATAGCGGAAACTGGCCGCTTCCCCCGTCGGGGAGGCGGCTTTTTTCTGGCCTTGTTTCAGCGAAAGTCCCGAGGCCGCCACAGCCCGTTATGGGCTATGGTTGCACGATGGCTCGGCATAGCAGGAAACGGAGGGCAGCGATGGCCGGGTTGGCCCTCGCCGCTGCAGGCGCAGCAGCATTGCCCCTGCTGGTCCGTGCCCGCTCGACGCCGTTGGGCTATGCCTTTCCCGGCGCGGCAGCCGACCTCGGCCTCGGGCTGGCGCCGCCGCTCACTTGCACGCCCGGCACCCGAGCGCAGACCGAAGGGCCCTTCTACACACCCTCGACGCCCCACCGCGCCGATTTGCGCGAACCCGATGCGGAAGGCGAGCCGCTCATCTTCCAGGGCCTGGTGCTGACGCCGGACTGCCGGCCCGTGCCCGGCGCGGTCATCGACATCTGGCATAGCGACGAGCGCGGGCGCTACGACAATCGGGGCTTCCGCTACCGGGGCCACCAGTTCACGGACGCGGCGGGCGCCTTCCGGTTCCTGACGATCAGGCCGGGTCGCTATACCGGCCGCACGCCGCATATCCATGTGAAGGTACAGGGCAGGACGACGCGCCTGCTCACCACGCAGGTCTATTTCCCGGACCTCAGTGACGCCAACGCCCGCGACTCCATCTACCGGGACGAGTTGCTGCTGCGCCTCGACCGGGCCGACGGGCTATGGCGCGGACGGTTCGATTTCGTGCTTGCGCCGGCCTGAGATTCGCGGGCCGGCACGACAAACCTCTGCCGGCCCGCATCCGTCGTTACGGACTCAGTTCTGCGCTACCCAGCGGTTCCAGCGCTCGGTCAGCTCTTCCTGGTAGTCCACCCAGAAGTCGAGCGCTTCCTGGCTGCCGCCGAACAGGCCGGTCGCCAGATTGTCGCCCGCCGGCAGGCTCTTCGCCCGCTCCGGATCGACCATCGCAACGCCGTTCTTGTGCGTCGGCCCATAGGCGTAGGCCTTCGTGAAGGCGGCCTGGCGTCCGGGATCGGTCGTGTATTTGATGAAGGCGTAGCCGGCGTCCTGGTTGGGAGCGCCCTCGATGATGGCCCAGGAATCGATGGCGAAAATCGTCCGGTCCCAGATCATCTGCAGGTTCTTGCCGTCCTTCTGCGCATTGGTGATCCGGCCGTTATAGGCCACGCTCAGCTCGACATCGCCGGCGGCGAGCCATTCCGGCGCCTGCGCGCCTGCCTCCCACCACTGCACCAGCGGCTTGACCTCGTCGAGCTTGGCGAAGGCCCGGTCCACGCCTTCCGGCGTGTTGAGCACCTTGTAAACATCCGCCGGCTCGACGCCGTCGGCCATCAGCGCATATTCGAGGTTGAGTTTCGGCCCTTTGCGCATACCGCGCTTGCCGGTCCAGGTCTTCGTGTCCCAGAAATCGGCGAGCGTGGCGGGTGCCTTGCCGACTGTATCGGCGTTGTAGGCAATGACCACCGACCAGACCAGCATGCCGACGCCGCAATCGGTGACCGCGTCCGGCAGCATGTCTTCCTTGGGCACGAGCTTCGACCAGTCGAGCTGGACGAACACGCCTTCCTCGCAGCCCCGGACCAGTTCCGAAGTCTCGACCTGCACCACATCCCAGGGGATTTGCCCCGTGTCCTGCATGGCCTGGAACTGGGCCCAGCCGCCGAGATAGACGTCTTCCAGGAAGGCGGTGCCCGATTCCTGGCTGAACGGGGCGAAGTATACCTCGCGCTGCGCGTCCTGATAGCTGCCGCCCCAGCTGGCAATCGTGAAATCTCGGGCTTCAGCGGTCCCGGAAAGCACGCCGAGCGCCGCGGCAACCGCGAAAAGGGGCCTGAAACTCCTCCCGATGGTTTTCATTGCTCCTCCTCCTTTCCGCCGCAAACGGCACCTTGCTGATGGTCGTAAACTACCAGTGTCCTTCTCCGGGAAGCGCAGTGCAACCTCCCTCCGGCCGTGCCGCTCAGTCGGTGCGCGCGGAGCGCTGGCGGGAGCTTCGCCATTGCAGCAGTTCCACAACGACGAGCAGGGCGATGGAGAAGGCGATCAGTATCGTAGCTATCGCCACGATCGAGGGATCGACCTGGTCGCGGAGGCCAGTAAAGAGCTGGCGCGGCAGGGTAAGCTGGGCCGGACCGCTGACGAAGAGCGCCACGATAACCTCGTCCAGCGAGGTGACGAATGCGAAGACCGCGCCCGCCAGCACGCCCGGCAGGATGAGCGGCAGCGTCACCTGGAAGAAGGCCGCGAGCGGCCGCGCGCCCAAGCTCTCTGCAGCGCGCACGAGGTTCCAGTCGAATCCCTTCAGCGTCGCCGACACGGTGATGACGACAAAGGGCACCGCCAGCACGACATGCGCGATTATGAGCCCGATATGCGTTTGCACGAGGCCGACCCGCGCGAAGAAAAAGTAGAGGCCGAGCGCGGTGATGACGAGCGGCACTGCGAGCGGCGAGATCAGCAGGCCGAAGACGAACGGCTTTCCCGGGAAGTCGGCGCGGGTCAGGCCGTAGGCCGCAAGCGTGCCGAGCGCCGTTGCAATAATCGTCACCGTGACGGCGACGATCAGGCTGTTTTCGAGCGCGAACATCCAGGGGAAGGGCTCGACCACGGCGTCGTACCAGCGCATCGAAAAGCCGGGCAGGGGATAGCTGAGGAAGCTGCCGGAGCTGAAGGAGATCGGCACGATGACGATGATCGGCCCGATCAGAAAGACGAAACCGAAGCCGCAGAAGAGCCGCAGGCACCAGTACCAGACATGCTGGCCGCGCGTGGCGTTGACGGGCATCGCCATCGGCCGGCCTAGCCGAGCCGGAGGCTGCCGCCGCGCACCAGCCCCCGATAGATCGGGTAGAGGGCGGCCACGCTCAGCAGCAGCAGGATGGCGATGGCGCTGGCCATGCCCCAATTGCCGGTCCGGGTCGCGAACTCTGCAATCAGGTAGCTCAGCATCTGGTCGGACGCGCCGCCGATGAGGGCGGGCGTGATGTAGAAGCCCAGCGACAGGATGAACACCAGGATGCACCCGGCGCCGAGGCCGGGCAGGGTCTGCGGCAGATACACCGACAGGAACGCGGCCAGCGGCTTTGCGCCGAGCGAGGCGGCGGCGCGCATCTGGCTCGCCGGGATGTTCCGCATGACGGCGTAGAGCGGCAGGACCAGGAAGGGAAGCAGGATGTGGACCATGGCGATATAGACGCCTGTCCGGTTGAAAATCAGCGTCAGCGGTTCGTCGATGAAATCCATGTAAAGCAGGGAGTCATTGACGATGCCCTTGTTCTGGAGCAGCACCACCCAGGCGGCCGTGCGCACCAGGAGCGATGTCCAGAAGGGCAGCAGTACCAGCACCAGCAGGAAGCGCGACCAGCGCTTTTCGGATGTGGCGATGAGGAAGGCCATCGGGTAGCCGATGGCGATGCAAAAGGCCAGCACCCAGAAGCTGATCCAGAACGTGCGTTTCAGATAGTCGATATAGATGGTGCGCTCAGGTGGAGCGGCGCCGATGCTGCCGTCCCACCGCCTTTGGAGGTCGACGGCCGCCAGCAGGTAGCGGGTAGTGTACGGCCCGGCCGAGGCTTTGATCGCGCGCCAATAGGTAATGTCGCCCCAGCGCTTGTCGAGTCCGATCAGGGCCTCCTTGTAGGGCGGTCCCTCGATGCGGCTAATCTTGCGCCCGGTGCGCATAACCATGCTGCGAAAGCCACTGATCTCGTAGTTGAGCCGCATGGCGGCCGCCGCAACCGTTCGGTTCGAATAGCCGGTGCGGATTTCCTCGACCACGGTGGCGAAGGCCTCTTCGCCCGGCAACTCGGCCCCGTCCCACTCGGCCACGGTCTCTGCGGTCAGGGGCATGACCTCGGCGAGCTTCGGGTCGTCCACGCTGAAATAGAGCAGCGAGAGGATCGGGCCCGCAAACACCACGACGATGAACAGAAGCAGGGGCGCGACAAGCAGGAAGGCGTTGAGCGAGCGGCGCCGCTCGGCGCGTCTGAGCTTTGTCTCCAGGCTGCGGTCTGCGGGACCGGCCTTTCCTTCACCCGCGATTCCGGCAGGCGCGTTCATTCCGGAGCCAGCACGCGGCAGTGCTTCGGAGACCAGCCGACCTCGACCGTCTCGCCCGGCGCGAGGGCATCGCTGCGAGTGCTGGCGGGGGCGAGCGCGATGATGTCGTCCCGCCCCGTCATCGCCAGCCGCACGCGGTTATGCGCGCCGAAATAGATCACCTCGACAACGGTGGCGCCGAACCGGTTTGCAACGTCGTCGGCATCCGGGTCGATGACCAGACGCTCCGGACGCAGGGACAGCACCGCTGCATCTCCCTTCGCGCGCGGGGTTGCGGAGCGCGCACGGACGACATCGCCGTTTGCCAGCCGGACAGCGCATTCCGAGCCGCTGATGCTCTCGATCCGGCCTTCGAAGCTGTTGTTTTCGCCTATGAAATTGGCAACGAATGCGTTGGCGGGCTCCTCATATACCTCATGCGGCGAGCCGACCTGCTGGATGAGCCCTTCATTCATGATCGCCACCCGGTCGGACATGGTCAGCGCCTCGCCCTGATCGTGTGTGACATAGGCGACGGTCATGCCGAGCTCTTCGTGCAGATGCTTGATCTCGATCTGCATCTGCTCGCGAAGCTTCTTGTCGAGCGCGCCCAGCGGTTCGTCCATCAGCACGATCTCCGGCTCGAAGACGAGCGCTCTTGCGAGCGCCACGCGCTGCTGCTGTCCCCCGGAGAGCTGGTTGGGGCGCCGGTCGTCGAGGCCGGACAGGTCCACCATGCGCAGCGCCGCCTCCACTTTCTGGCGGATCGCGGACTTCGAATTACGGCGCTGGACTAGCGGGAAGGCGACATTCTGGAAGACCGACTTGTGCGGGAAGAGGGCGTAGTTCTGGAACACGATGCCCATGTTCCGCCGGAAAGGCGGCACATTGCGCAGCGAGCGGTCGTTGAGGGCGATGTCACCGGCCGTCACCGCCTCGAAGCCGGCAAGCATCAGCAATATGGTCGTCTTGCCCGAGCCGGACGGGCCAAGCAGCGTCAGGAACTCGCCCCTGCAGATTTCGAGGTTGAGGCGGTCCACGACATTGACGCGACCGTCATAGGTCTTCTCGACATCCCGGAACCGGACGAGGACTTCGGGCTCGGGCGCCACTTCTAGGGGCGCTCCCGGCCCGCTCCGTCAGCCGCACTTCGGGTGCGAAAATCTGCAAGGCGGGCCGCGCGGCCGGAGACGCCGCCCCGCCGTAGGCAGGAGAGCGGCAGCCCGGCTGGCGACCCTAGTGACAAGGCGTTGCAGCCTTGCCGGGTTATGCGACCGCCTTGCCCTGTCGCGTCAGCAGGTCGAGGCCCTCGTCGAGCGCCTTGGCGTAGCGGTCGAACATGTCGTCGATTTCGCTCTTCGCGATAATCAGGGGCGGAGAGAAGCACATTGCGTCCCCGACCGGCCGCGTGATCAGCCCGTGCTCCGCACAGAGATTGTTGACCAGCGCGCCGACGCCGTCGGATGCCGCGAATGCCTCCCGGGTCGCCTTGTCCTTGACCAGTTCGGTCGCCCCGACCAGTCCGACGCCGCGAACTTCGCCGACCAGGGGATGGTCGGTAAAGCCGCGCAGGCGTTCCTGGAAGTGCGGCGCCACGCTGCGGACATGGCCCAGCATGTCGGTTTCCTCGTAGATCTTGAGCGTCTCGAGGGCGACGGCCGCGGCCACCGGATGCCCGGAATAGGTGTAGCCGTGCCCAAACACGCCCATCTTGGCGCTAGCATCCGCGATGGCCTGATAGACCTGGTCGCTGATCATCGTGGCCGAGATCGGCACGTAGCTCGACGACAGCGCCTTGGCGCAGGTCAGGATGTCGGGCTCGATACCGTAAGTCTGGGACCCCCAGAAATTACCGGTCCGGCAGAAGCCGCAGATCACCTCGTCGGCGACGAACAGCACGTCGTGCTTGCGGAGCACGGCCTGCATCTTCTCGAAATAGGTGGCCGGCGGCACGATGACCCCGCCGGCACCCATGACCGGCTCGGCGAAGAAGGCAGCCACCGTTTCGGGCCCTTCGGCCTCGATCAGCGCATCGAGTTCCTCCGCCATCCGCGTCGCGAAATCCTCTTCGCTCTCGCCTTCCTGCCCGGCACGGTAATAGTGCGGATTGCCGGTGTGGATGAACCGGTCGAGCGGCGCATCGAAACCGGAATGGTTGAGCGAGCGGCCGGTCAGGCTGGCTGCCGCCAGCGTGATGCCGTGATAGCCGTTGACGCGTCCGACGATCTTCTTCTTCTGGTGACGGCCGCGGGCATTGTTGTAGTACCAGATGATCTTGATCGCGGTGTCGTTCGCCTCGGACCCGGAGTTGTTGAAGAACACCTTGGAGACCGAGGTCGGCGCGAGGCCCATCAGCTTCTCGGCGAGGTCGATGCCGGGAAGATGCGATTTCTGCCCGAACTGGTGGTAGTAGGGCAGTGTCTCCATCTGCTTTACGGCAGCGGCGATAAGGCGCTTGTGCTGGAAGCCGAGCGAGGTGGACCAGAGGCCCGCCATGGCCTCGATATACTGCTTGCCGGCCGTATCCCAGACATAGACGCCTTCGCCGCGCTCGATGACCATCGGCCCCTGTTCTTCGTGCTGGCGGAAGTTCGTGTAGGGGTGAAGCAGATACGCGACATCGCGCGCTTCCGG
>MPNF01000046.1 GCA_002238885.1 Alphaproteobacteria bacterium bin95
GCCCTGCTCGATGTCGCGGCCCAGGCCCCGGCGGATGCGGACGCGCTGGCCCATTGCCGGGGGGTCACGCAAGGCATGGCGGCCGGGCGGCTCGGCCCCGGCCTGCTGGCTGCCGTGGCGGAGGGCAAGGCCGTCTCGCCCGAAGACCGCCCGCAGCCGGCGCCGCAGAGGGAGCGGCCCAGGGGTGTCGGCCCTGCAATGGAACTGCTGCGCGTGCTGCTGAAGGCTCGGGTGGAGCATGAGGGCGTCGCGCAGAAGCTCGTCGCCAGCAGCGAGGACCTCGAAGACCTGGCGGCCGGGGCGGAAGACGGGCCCCTGCTGCGGGGCTGGCGCAGGGAGCTGTTCGGCGCGGACGCCCAGCGCCTGCTGCGCGGCGAACTGGCGCTGACGGTGAAGCGCGGCCGGGTAACCGTGTCAGAGCTCCCGTAAGTCCGGAGAAAGGTCGAGGGCCGCAGCGAGCGCGGCGAGCCGGCGTTCGACTTCCGGGCTCATGAAATCGGGATGGACGAAGAGCGCCAGGGATTCCGCCTCGCGCCGCAGCCGGGCTTCCGCAATCCCCGGAGCCAGCGTCATGGCCAGGCGTAGCGCGAGACCGATCGACAAGGCCCGGTTGCGGTCGTCCTCTTCGGTCAGCGTCCACGCCGGTTTCGTCCAGCCCTGGTCGATGCGCCCGTCGTAGCGCGCCGCCAGCACGAGCCCGAGAAAGGCGCGCTCCGCATGCTCGATGGCCACAGCCTGGAGCCGGAACGCCCGCATGAAGGCGTGCTCGGCCCGGTAGGAGGGATGCTCCATGCCGGCGATATCGACGAGACGGCAGGCCGCCTTCGCGATACGTTCATCCGCCGGTGAAAGGCCGAGGCCGAGCGCCGAGACCCAGGCCATAAGGGAGCCAGGTGTCATGCGCTGGCGGGCGCCGCTGCGGCCGATGCGGGTGCAGGCGGTGAGCAGGGGGTCCCGCTTGCCGGGCTTCGTGCGCCGGCTGTGCAGCATCAGCCCTTCGCGCAGCCCGGCGCTGGAAAAGACGACCCGCTCCGGGACGATGCGGTCGACAAGCTGCAGCATGATCTCGGCGGCGGCCGGCAGGTGCGGCCGGCGCCGGCTGGACACCTGCGTAAGCTCCGCGAGGCTGCTGTCGCTCATCCGGGTCAGCATGGCGCAGAAGTCGCGCGCTTCGCGGGCCGGCACCGCAAATTGGTGGACGATATCCAGCGGATGGCGGCTGTGGCTGAGGTAGAGCCGCGCCCAGGCCCGCCAGGAGCCGCCGATGCAATAGAGGCTGCCCGGCGGGTCCGACGGTTGCAGCCAGTCCGTGCGGTCGAGGCTGGCGGCGACATGCCGGGAGAGGTCCTTGCGGCTTCCGATATCGGCGAGGCGCAGCACGCCCAGCGGAAAGCTGTCGCTGTCGGCGGCGCGCATGTTCGCGACGCGCACGAGTTCGAGGCTGCCGCCGCCGAGGTCGCCGACGACGCCGGTCGCATCGGGAATGGCCCCCAGAACGCCGCGCGCGCCCGCCATGGCCTCGTCGGCGCCGCTCAATATCTCGATTTTCCGCTCGCTGATCCGCTCGAGATGGCGCGCGAATTCGGCGCCGTCGCTGGCATCCCGGATCGCCGCCGTCGCATAGGCCTCCAGCCTGTCGACATCGAGCAGGGTTGCGACATTGATGAACCGCTGGAACGCCTGCTCCGCGAGCCTGCGCCCTTCCGGATTGAGCTTGCCGGTCCGGTTGAGATCGGCTGCGAGCCGGCAGGTCGCTTTATCGTTGAAGAGCGGGCGAAAGCTGTCCGGCCGGCTGCCATAGATGACCAGCCGCACGGAGTTGGAGCCGATATCGACAATGCCGACCCGTCTGGCGGCCCGCGTCTGCTGCAACATGCGGTGCGCTTGCCGGCCTAGACGGGAGCGGGCAGGGGTTCGGGCTTCTTGGCCGAGCGCTCAAGCGCGCTGCCGCGCCCGGAGAGGCTCGGGTTCGTCATGAAATACTGGTGCGCCGAGAAGGGCGCCGGGCCGGCCTCGACCCGGGCGTAGCTGCCGTCCGGCCCCAGCAGCCAGCTCTGCTCCGTGTCGTTGAGGTTGGCGACCATGATCTGGTCCAGTATCTGGCGGTGGACCGTCGGGTTCTCGACCGGCACGAACGCCTCGACGCGGCGGTAGAGATTGCGCGGCATCCAGTCGGCCGAACCGAAGAACACCCTGGCGCGCGGCGACGGCAGGCCGTGGCCCGCCCCGAAGCACGCGATGCGCGCATGTTCCAGGAACCGGCCGACGATGCTCTTCACCCGGATATTGTCCGAGAGGCCGGGAACGCCCGGCCGCAGGCAGCAGATCCCGCGCACGACAAGGTCGATCTCGACGCCGGCGGAAGACGCCCGGTAGAGCGCGTCCACGACCTCGGGATCGACGAGCGCGTTCATCTTCGCCCAGATCTGCGCTGGACGGCCGGCCTCGGCATGGGCGGCCTCCTCTTCGATGAGTTCGAGCAGTCTCGGCGCGAATGTCAGCGGCGAGACCGTGATCTTGTCGAAGCGCTCCGGCTCGGCATAGCCCGTGGTGTAGTTGAACAGCCGCGTGGCGTCGCTGCACAGGTCCCGGTCGGTGGTGAAGAAGGACAGGTCGGTATAGATGCGCGCATTGATCGGGTGGTAGTTGCCGGTGCCGTAATGGGCGTAGCTGCGCAACCCCTCGGCCTCGCGGCGGACGACCAGCGACAGCTTGCAATGCGTCTTCAGGTCGATGAAGCCATAGACGACGAGGGCGCCCGCGCGTTCCAGGTTCCGGGCCCAGCGGATATTGGCCTCCTCGTCGAAACGGGCCTTGAGCTCGACCAGCGCGGTGACCGACTTGCCTGCCTCCGCCGCCTCGATCAGCGCGGCGACGATGGGGGAGTCCTCCGAGGTCCGGTAGAGCGTCTGCTTGATCGCCACCACATCCGGGTCGCGCGCCGCCTGGCGCAGGAAGCGCACCACGACATCGAAGCTCTCATAGGGATGGTGGACGACAATGTCCTTGGCCCGGATGGCGGCGAAGCAGTCTCCGCCGAAATCGCGGATACGCTCCGGGAAGCGCGGCTCGAAGGGCTTGAACAGCAGGTCGGGCCGCTGCCCGTCGATGAGCTGGTCCAGGTCGCCGAGGCCGACCGGTCCTTCGAGGGTGAACACATCGGCGATCTCGGCGTCGAGCCGCCGGGTCAGCGCCAGCGCCAGGGCCTGCGGCATGCTCGCGGCGATCGACAGCTGCACGACATTGCCGCGCCGTCGCCGCCGTAACGCCGATTCGAACAGCCGGACCAGGTCCTCGGCTTCCTCCTCGATCTCCATCTCGCTGTCGCGGATCACGCGGTAGCTTCCGGATCCCCGCAGATCGAACCCGGGGAAGAGATGCCCCAGGAACAGCGCCACCATGTCCTCGATGGCCAGATAGCGCCGGGCCGGGCCGGGCAGGGCGACGAACCGGTCGAGCATGCCGGGAATCGGCACCAGGGCCTCGAATTCGCGCCCGTCCTCCCGGTAGCGCAGGTCCACGGCCAAGCCGAAGCCGGAATTGGGAATGAAGGGGAAGGGGTGCGCCGGATCGACCGTGAGCGGTGTCAGCACCGGGAACACGTCGCTCAAGAAATAGGCTTCGAGCCAACTGCGGTCTTCATCGGAGAGGGTGCGGTCGTCCACCAGGTCGATGCCGGCCCGGCGCAGTTCCGGCTTGAGGCGCCGCCAGCACGCCTGCTGGCCGTCCACCAGGCGGCGCGCGCGGCTGTCGATAGCCTCCAGCTGCTGGGCCGGCGTCAGGCCGTCGGCGCTCGGCGTGCGCACGCCGGCGGCCTCCTGGCCCTTCAGGCCGGCTACGCGCACCATGTAGAATTCGTCGAGGTTCTGGGCGGAGATCGACAGGAAGCGCAGGCGCTCCAGAAGCGGATGGGCCGGGTTCGACGCCTCTTCCAGCACCCGCTCGTTGAAGGCCAGCCAGGAAACCTCGCGGTTGATGAACCGCGCCGGCGAGTCCAGGCCGGACCAGTCGAATGCGCCTCCGTCTATCGGCATGGCGGCATGCGGCTCCTTTGCGACCCCGCGCGGCGGACAATCCGCGCTTCGCACGTCTCCGGCAGCGCGGAAACTTGCGGCGTTTATACACCAACTCGCGAGCGGAAGCGCCCGGCGACATGCGCGCCGCCCTGCGCCTCGGCATCGGTAGCGTTCGCGCGCGCCGTGGGCTAGCTTGTGCGCGTCGATCCGATTGGAATAATAATATGGCGGGTGTCTCTAGGGCCAACGGCCACCGCTTCAAGGGTTTGCAGACGACCGAAAGCGGCGTGCCGGAGAAGCTGCGGCCGAACCCGGACAAATGGCCCTTCGACCTCGACGAGGCACTGGGAGCGGTGTTCGCCTATCACGCCGATATCCCGGAGGAAGCCTTTACCGCCTCGACGCTCGGGCAGGAACGCGAGGGCAATGCCGTCCTGATCGACGACAAGGGCTACTTGCTGACGATCGGCTACCTGGCGACGGAAGCCGACGAGGTGACCCTGACGGATGTCGAGGGAACGCAATTCCCCGCCCGTGTGGTCGGCTACGACCAGGTGACCGGCCTCGGCCTGCTCCGCGCCGACGGGCCGCTGGATCGCCGGCCGATGACGCTCGGCAGTGTGGACGACTTGCGCGTGGGCGACGAGGCCATTGCGGCCGCGGGTGGCGGCCTCGACGTCGCCATGGTGGTGTCGGTGGTCTCGAAGCGGGAGTTCGCGGGCTACTGGGAATACCTGCTTGACGAGGCGGTGTTCACCTCTCCGCCGCATCCCCGCTGGAGCGGCGCGGCGCTGATGTCCCGGCAGGGCGTGCTGGTGGCGATCGGCTCGCTCTATGTGCAGGACAGCCTGCCGGGAGAGCAGACGCGGCCAGGCAACATGTTCGTGCCTGTCGAGCTGCTGCGCCCGATCTTCGACGAGCTGGCCTCCTCGGGCCATGCTGCGCGTCCGCCGCGTCCCTGGCTCGGCATGTTCGGCGCCGAGGTCGAGGACCGGGTGGTCATAGCGGGCCTTACCGATGACGGGCCGGCCGACGATGCCGGGCTCAAGGTCGGCGACCTGGTGCTGGGCGTCGCCGGCGAGCCGGTCGGGGGGCTGTCGGACTTCTACCGCGCCGTATGGGCGCTCGGGCCGGCCGGAGTGGAAGTGCCGCTGGATGTCTATCGCGACGGGGAGCTGGTCCATGTCGCAGTGCATTCGGCCGACCGCCGCTCCTTCCTTAAAACTCCCAACCGACACTGACCGGGTTTCGGGGATGAATGAATCGGAACGCATATACCTGCTGGAACGCCTTGAGCGCCTGGGCGCGGAGGACGATGCAGACGCGCTGCAGGCGGCGCGGGAACTCGCCGCGCGGGTTTCGGACGGCGGTCTCGACTGGGACGACCTGATCGCTCCGGAGGACCCGCCGGAAGACGATTTCGTCTCGGACGACTTCGACCTCGAAGAAGGCGGCGAAGACGAGGCGGAAGACGGTCCGCCGCTCGAGGGCGACGGCTCAACCGAGATGCAGCTCCTGCAGAAGCTGCTGGAGCGCAAGGGCAATTCGCGCGCGTTGAAGGAGGAACTTCAGGAGATCCGCCGGGACGCGGCCAGCGAAGGGTTGTCGGATATGGACCGCCGGTACCTCCAGGCGCTTGCGAAGCGGCTATCCGTCAGGTGATGCCCCTGCGGGGGTAGCGGGCGCGACATCGGCGGCGGCGGGGCCGAGCTGCTTTACGAGCCCGTCGATACGGTTCCGCACCGATCCGAGCCAGGCGGCGTCGGCCCCGGAGGCGGCCTCCAGGCCGCGCCAGAGCGCCAGCGCACCCAACTCGTCGCCTGATTGCAGGCGTTCGAGCGCCAGATAGTGCCAGGCCTTCGGGTGCCCGGCCTCCCTCCCGAGCGCTGCGCGGAAGGCGGCCTGCGCCTCCGGCGTGACGATACCGGCCGACGCTGCAGCCCGCGCTTCGCCGTAATCCGCCAGAAGACCCGCCGGGGCGGCGTCGAGGCCGCCCTCCGCCTGCACCGCCCGGGCGAGCGCGTTTGCGGTTTCCTCGGTCCGCCCGAGGCCGCGCCAGGCTGCAGCCAGCACCCGCCAGCCGCGCGCATCGTCAGGCGCCGCTTCGAGACGCGCTTCGAGATCGCTGGTTAGACGGAGCAGCTCGGCTTGCTGCCTGGTTTCCACATCCCGCGCGCTGAGGGGCATGTCCGGCAGGCCGGGCTGGCCGATCCAGACATAGAGCGCGAATGCAAGGACGGCCGGCGCAGCGGCAAGCGCCGCGGCCGGCAGGGCGCCCATGCCCGCCCGCGCCAGCGGCCGCAGCACCAGCAGGGCCGCCCCCGCCGCCAGCGCGCCGACCACGGCCCAAAGCCAGATTTCGCCGCTCACTCCCGCCGCCTGAAATAGCGCAGCGCCAGCAGCGCCGCGATGGCGGCAAAGCCGGCCGGCGCAAACCAGAGCACCCAGGTCGCCGGCTTCAGCGGCGGCTCAAGCAACACATAGTCGCCGTATCGGTGCGTCAGATAGGCAAGCGCCTCCTCGTCGCTGTCGCCGGCCAGCAGCCTTGCGCGCAGCGACTGGCGCAGGTCCCTGGCGAGGTCGGCGCCCGAATCGTCTATCGACTGGTTCTGGCAGACCACGCAGCGCAGTGTCTTGGCGAGCGTGCGGGCGCGCGCCTCCAGGGCCGGGTCCGCGAGCATTTCGCTGGCGTCGAGGGCCGCCATAGCCGGTGCGGATGCCAACGCCAGCAGGAACGCCAGCATTGCCGCCGGCCGCGTCACCGCCCGAGCGCCGGGAGCAGGTCGCGGCGCACGGCGTCGGCTGTCAACGGGCCGGTATGCTTGAAGACGACCGTGCCCTCGGCGTCGAGCACGAAGGTTTCCGGCACGCCGGTCACGCCCCATTCGACGCCGGCCCGGCCGTCCTCGTCGAAACCGATCCGGCGGTAGGGATTGCCGAGTTCGGCGAGGAAGGCGTTCGCGGCCTCGGGCTTGTCCTTGTAGGCGACGCCATAGATGACGACGCCTTCCTCCTCCGCCAGGTGGGTCAACAGCGGATGCTCCGCGCGGCAGGGCACGCACCAGGACGCGAAGATGTTGACCAGCGCCGGGCCCTCGAGATCGGCGGTCGCGAGGCCATCGACGGCGAAAACCGGCGCCGGTCGCCCGACCAGAGGGGAGGGAACGCGGGAAGGGTCGCCGCCGAGGCCTACATATAGATAGGCGCCGAGCGCGGCGAACACCGCCAGTGGCAACAGGAACAGCAGGCGTCGCATCAGGCCGCTGCCGGTTGTCGCCGCCGGCGCGCCGGCGCGGCCAGCCGCAGGCGGCGGTCGCTCAGCGAAATCAGGGCGCCGAAGGCCATGACGATCGCGCCGATCCAGATCCACGGTACCAGCGGGTTGTGGTAGAGGCGCACCGTGCGGCCCGCCTGCGCATCTTCCTCGCCGATCACCGCATAGAGGTCGGCAAAGAGGGTGGTGCGGATCGCGGCTTCGGTCGTGTGCTGGCGCTCGACGGGATAGAAGCGCCGCTCGGGGGTGAGCACGGCCGCCGGTGCGCCGTCCCGCAGCACCGAGAGCATCGCCCGTTCGGCCCGATAGTTCGGCCCTTGGACCTCGGAGACGCCGTCGAAGCGGATTGCGTAGCCGGCGATCTGGGCCCTGTCGCCGGGCTTCATGGCGAGGATGAGTTCGGACTGGAAGCACTGCGACGCGGTAATGCCGGCGACGACGATGGCGACGCCCAGATGCGCAAGGCCGCCGCCCCAGGCGGCGCGCGGCATGGAACGCGCGCGCCGCCAGGCCTCCCCTGCGGGCGCACGGCCGAGACGCAGGCGTTCCGACCACTCGACGAGCGCGCCCAGGCCGATCCAGGCAGCGGCGCCGAGCCCGAGTGCGGCCAGCGTCTCTCCGTAGGCGAGCGTTGCGCCTGCGGCGAGAGCGGCCCCCAGAGCGGCCAGCCAGAGCCGCCCCAGCGCGCCGGCAAGGTCGCCGCGCTTCCAGGCGAGCATCGGTCCGATCGCCATTGCGACCAGCGCCGGGGCGATCAGCGGCACGAAGGTTGCGGTGAAATAGGGAGGCCCGACCGAGACCTTGCCCGCATCGAAGGCGTCGAGAAACAGGGGGTAGAGCGTTCCGAGCAGCACCGTTGCGCAGGCGGTGACCAGCACGAGATTGTTCAGCAGCAGCGCGCCTTCCCGCGAGACAGGACGGAACGGAACGCCCGTGCCGAGCGCCGGCGCCCGCCAGGCGTAGAGGGCGAGCGCACCGCCCGTGGCGATGCCCAGCAGCAGGAGGATGAAGACGCCGCGCTCGGGATCGGTCGCGAAAGCATGCACCGATGTCAGCACGCCCGAGCGGACCAGGAAGGTGCCGAGCAGGCTCAGCGAAAAGGCGACGATGGCAAGCAGCACGGTCCAGGATCTGAGCGCCTGGCGCCGCTCGGCCGCGATCGCCGAATGCAGAAGCGCCGTCGCTGCCAGCCAGGGCATGAAGGAAGCGTTTTCCACCGGGTCCCAGAACCAGAACCCGCCCCAGCCGAGCTCGTAATAGGCCCACCAGCTTCCAAGCGCGATGCCTGCGGTCAGGCCCGCCCAGGCCGCCAGCGTCCAGGGGCGCACCCAGCGCGCCCAGGCCCGGTCCACCCTGCCTTCCAGCAGGGCCGCGACGGCGAAGGAGAACGCCACCGACAGCCCGACATAGCCGAAATAGAGAAGCGGCGGATGGAAAGCGAGGCCGGGGTCCTGCAGGAGCGGGTTCAGGCCCGCGCCGTCCAGCGGCGGCGGCCAGACGCGCGCGAATGGGTTGGAGGTGAGCAGCGTGAAAGCCAGGAAGCCCGAACCGATCATCGCCTGGACGGCCAGCACGCGGGCCTGGAGGGTCTTGCGCAGGCCGCTGCCGAACACGGCGACCATTGCGCCGAACAGCGTCAGAATCAGAATCCAGAGCAGCAGAGATCCTTCGTGATTTCCCCACACCCCGGTCAGGCGATAGAGCAGCGGCTTGAGCGAATGGGAGTTCTGCGCCACCGCCGAGACCGAGAAGTCCGAGTAGACATACGCCCTGGTGAGCGCGCCGAACGCGATAGCGGCGAGCAGGAATTGCCCGAGCGCCGTATGCCTGGCGAGCTCCATCAGCGCCGGCCTGCCCCTGGCGGCCCCGTAAAGCGGCAGTACCGCCTGCAACAGGGCCAGGCCCAGCGCAAGCGCGAGCGCGAAATTGCCTAATTCCGCGGTCACGACCCGTCCGCCTTCCCTGCGCGGCGCAGCGCCTCCGCAGCTTCTGGCGGCATGTAGTTCTCGTCGTGCTTGGCGAGGATTTGCGTTGCCCGGAAGGCTCGGCCACCGTCCAGGGCACCCATAGCCACGATGCCCTGTCCTTCCCGAAACAGATCCGGCAGCAGCCCCGTATAGTGGACGGTGACACCGTGCGCGCCGTCCACGACCCGGAAGCTGATGGATGTGCCGGACCGTTTTAGCGACCCCTCTTCCACCAGCCCTCCGAGGCGGAACTCGCGGCCGGCCGCGACCGCCCCGGCCGCAATCTCACTCGGCGAGTGGAAGAAACGCATCGTGTCGTCGAGCGCTGTCAGGGCCAGCGCCGCGGCCCCTCCCAGAAGTGCGAGTGCTGCGGCCAGCAGGGCAAGGCGCCGGCGCTTAGGACGCATCGCCCGGGCCTTCATCGGAGGCTTCCAGCGCCGCCAGCCGCCGCTCGACCCGGCGCAGCCTGGAAAGACTCTCGGCGAGCAGGCCCCCAAGCACAGCGGCGGCCGCGCCGTAGGCCGGCCAGACATAGGCGGCATAGCCACCCATATTGAGAAAATCGCTGAGCCCGCCCATCGCCGCCGCTGGATAGCACGGCCGGGCGGGCCGTCAAGGCGGGAGGGCTGAAAGCCGGGCGTCCCGACGCGGAATCGTCACGAGGCCAGCAGCCGCGCGGCCAGGCTCCGGGCTTCGTCGAGCTCGCCCACGATCCGGTCTTCCGCAACGTGCCGCAACACATCGAAGGCGTTGAGGATGGACTTCAGGTCGTCCGACATGCCGAGCACGATGATTTCCGTCTTCTCCTTGATGGCCCGGTCGAGGAGCAGTGCAATCACATGCGCGGCAGTGTCGTCGATATAAGTCATGTGCGAGAAGTCGAAGATCACGATTTCATGCTCGCGAATATCGGCGCCGACCATCCGGACCAGCTTGCGGGAAGAGGCCACCGTGAATGCACCCCGGAAGGCCAGCAGTCCGACGCGGGCGTCGTAGCGGCCGGCATCGCCTTCATCGGTGCCCGCAGCGAGGAAGGTCCGGTCGAGGAGCGGTGCCGAAATCACACTGTCCAACTCCAGCCTCTCGAGCCGCACGGCGTGGGCGATGCCTGCGGCCACGAGCCCGAACGCTACCGCCGTCAGGGGAGCGACGAACGCTGTCAGCGCGAGCGTCAGCAGCATCACGGCCGCATATCCTCGCTGCATCTGCCTCAGGCGTCGGAGAAACCGCCAGTCGATCAGGCTCAAGCCCACTTTGATGAGGATGGCGGCCAGCGCGGCGAGCGGAATCGGTTCGGCGTAGCCGCCGAGACCCATGAGCAGCGCAAACAGGCATACGGCGCGGACAATGCCGGCGACGACCGTGCGGCCGCCGAACTGCAGATTGATGAGTGTGCCCGGATTGGCGGCGCCGGGCATGGCGCCGAATATGCCTGCCGCCATGGTGCCGATGCCCTGGCCGACCAGCTCCCGGTTGGGATTGTGCTGCCCGCCTGTGATGGAATCGGCCACCAGCGACATCATCAAGCTGTAGATCGAGCCGATCAGGGCGATCAGGAGGGCCGGTTCGACCGCGGTGAGCAGGAAATCGAGCGAGGGCAACACCAGGTTCGGGACCGGCAATCCGGTCGGCAACGGGCCGATCACCGCGACCCCGTCCAGCCAGAAGGCGCCGAGGGCCGTCCCGGCAATCAGCGCCGCGATCGGCGCCGGCAGCCATTTCTCCAGGGATCGCGGCCAGAAGATCAGGATCGCCATGGCGACTGCTGCAACGACGGCGCTGTCGGTATCCGCCTGGAGAATGGCGGCGGGCAGCGCCCCGATCGTTGCGACCGCGCCGCGCGCGGCTATGTCCGTGCCGAGCACCGTCTGGACCTGGGACAGGATCAGGATGACGCCGATTCCCGAAATGAAGCCGGACAGCACCACATAAGGTATATACGCAACGAAGCGCCCGACCCTGAACAGGCCGAATAAAATCTGAAACGCCCCGGCCATCGCGGCGATGATGCCGATTTCGGGCAGGGTTGCGCCGCCTGAGGCGAGAATAACCGACACGATGACGGCAATTGCAGCGCTCGGGCCGCTTGACTGGGCCCTCGTGCCGCCGAACAAGGCCGCGAAGAAGCCGACAATGACGACGCAGTAGAGTCCCGCGAGCGGCCCCATGCCTGACGCGATTCCGAGCGCCATGCCGCCGGTCAGCCCGGTGGCAAGCATCATCACGCCGCTCCGGGCGTCGGCCCCGAACACATTCCAGCTGTAAGGTTCGCTGCTCGGGTCCGTCCAATGCCAGGCTCGCAGCAGCGGACCCGCCAGCGATCTCCCTATCATCGCGACTCCCGATACCGAGTTCCGGAAATCATTATCGCCGGAGCCGGCCGGATCGCAAAATAACCG
>MPNF01000047.1 GCA_002238885.1 Alphaproteobacteria bacterium bin95
CTTGTGGGATTGCCGGCGCTGAAGCGGCTGCTGGGGGACCCGCGCATCGGCTGCCGCGGCGCGGTCTGGCCTTTCGATACCGGTCTGCGGGCGCCGGATAGCCGCAGGACGCCGCTGGTCCTCGCGGAAATCTATCCGTCGCTTCTCAGGAAGCAGGTCGGCGAATGCCGGGAGGACGGGGAAATCCTCGACCGCGCCCAGGTTCGCGTCAATGCAGCGGCATTTGCGCGGCTGGACAGACGGGACGGCCTTGCCCCAGTGTTCGAGGGGGCGTGCGATCTCAACCCGGACGAACGCCGCGCAATAGTTGAAGAAGAGGCTTGGATACTCGGCCTCGGCCATGAGGCCGATCTACGCCGTTCCGCAGAAACGAAACGAACGAAAAATGCCTAGCAAGAAAGTATCCTGCCGCATCGGCGTGGATGTCGGCGGAACCTTCACAGATGTCGTCATCGACCATGCCGGCGGGCGGACTTCGGCCAAGGTGCCGACGACCTCCGACGCACCGGAAGCCGGCGTGATGGATGGCATTGCGGTGGCGCTCGACCGCGCCGGCGTTGCGCCGGAACGGGTCGATCTTGTGATCCACGGCACCACGCTCGCCACCAATGCGCTGATCGAGCGCAAAGGAGCGAGGACGGCGCTGCTGACCACCGAGGGGTTCCGCGACTCCATCGAGATGGCCTATGAGCACCGCTTCGAGCAATACGACCTCTATATGGAGCGCCCGGAGCCGCTGGTGCCGCGCGAACTTCGTCTCGGCGTGCCGGAGCGGCTGGCGGCGGACGGTTCCCTGCTCATGGCCCTCGACGAGGCGGCGGTCGCCGCCCATGCCGCGTTCTTCCGCGAGGAAGGGGTCGAGGCGGTCGCCGTCGGTTTCCTGCACTCCTACGTGGACGATGCCCATGAGCGTCGCGCGGCCGCGATCCTGAGGCGGGAACTGCCGGACGCCACAATCTGCCTCTCCTCGGAGGTCTCGCCCGAAATCCGCGAATACGACCGTCTCTCCACCACAGTCGCCAACGCCTATGTGCGCCCGCTGATCGCCGGCTATGTCGGCCGGCTGGAGGCCGCGCTCAGGGAACGCGGACTCGGCTGCCCGCTGCTGCTGACCATGTCGAGCGGAGCGGTGACGACGGTCGAGACAGCGCAGCGCTTTCCCATCCGGCTCGTAGAGTCGGGCCCGGCGGGCGGGGCCGTGCTCGCCCGCAATGTCGCGGCCGAGCACGGCCTCGACACGGCGCTTTCCTTCGACATGGGCGGCACCACAGCGAAGATCTGCCTGATCGACGACTACCGCCCGCAATTGTCGCGCAATTTCGAGGTGGCGCGGCAATACCGGTTCCTCAAGGGCAGTGGCCTGCCCCTGCGTATTCCGGCCATCGAGATGGTCGAGATCGGTGCCGGCGGCGGTTCAATTGCGCGCGTCGATGCGTTGCGCCGGATTGTCGTCGGGCCGGACAGCGCGGGCGCCGACCCGGGCCCGGCCTGCTACGGGTGGGGAGGCGATGCGCCGACCGTGACCGACGCCGACCTGATGCTCGGGCGCATCGACCCTGCCCGGTTCGCGGGCGGCACGATGGCGCTGGACGCCGGCGCTGCGCGCCAATCGGTCGAGCGCGATGTCGGAGGGCCGCTGGGCATGACGGGCGAGGTCGCGGCGGCCGGGGTCAGCGAAATCGTGGATGAGACCATGGCCAATGCCGCGCGCGTCCATGCGATCGAAAGCGGCAAGCCCCTTGCCGGGCGCGCGCTCATCGCGTTCGGCGGCGCGGCTCCGCTCCATGCCGCGCGCCTGGCGACCAAGCTGGGGATCGACACGGTTGTCGTGCCGCCGGGAGCCGGGGTGGGTTCGGCTATCGGCTTCCTGTCGGCGCCCATCGCCTATGAAGTGGTGCGTTCGCGCTTCGTCGCCCTCGACAATTTCGCTTCGGCGGCGGTCGATGCGCTGTTCGACGACATGCGGGAGGAGGCGGAGGCCGTGGTGCGGCTGGGCGCGCCGGATGCCGTGCTGGAGGAAACCCGGACCGGATACATGCGCTACCGGGGGCAGGGACACGAGATAGCGGTGGAGCTGTCGGCGCGCGCCGATGCGGAAGAATACCGCGAGCGCTTCGATGAAGCCTATCGGCGCCTCTACGGCCGCACGATCCCGGCGCTGGAGGTGGAAGTAATGTCCTGGAGCCTGGCGCTCGGCGCCGCAGACCGGCTGCCGCCGCGCCTGTCGCTGGCGCCGCCGAGGGCGGCCGGCACGCCTGCCGGCAGGCGGACGCTCTACGACACGGAGTCGGGCGGGCCGATGGAGGCGGCGGTGCATACCCGCGCGGACCTCGCGCCCGGCGTCCGGCTTGCCGGCCCGGCAGTCGTGGTAGAGGATGAGACGGCTACGGTAGCGCCCGAGGGCTTCGACCTCACCGTCGCCGCCTCCGGCGCGCTGGTGCTGACGCGGAGGACGCCTGCGTGAGCGGCGTGGAGAGCGCGACCAGGAACCGACCGGCCTTGAAGACAGACAGGAGAGGGGAAGAGGCGACAATGACCGAAGCCTTCGATGCGGTGCGCCATCAGGTGATGTGGAACCGGCTGCTCTCCGTGGTCGAGGAGCAGGCGCAGACGCTTGTGCGCACGGCGTTCTCGACCTCGGCGCGGGAGGCCGGCGACATTTCGGCGGGCGTCTTCGACCTCACCGGGCGGATGCTCGCCCAGGCGGTCACCGGCACGCCCGGCCATGTCAACTCGATGGCGCTCTCGGTCGGCCATTTCGTCGAGAAATTCCCGCCCGAGACCATGCGGGAAGGCGATGTCTTCATCACCAACGACCCGTGGAAGGGCACCGGCCACCTGAACGACTTCACCGTCGTCTCGCCGACCTTCCGCGACGGGCGCATCGTGGCGCTGTTCGCGTCCACCAGCCATGTCGTCGATGTCGGCGGCCTCGGTCAGGGGCCGGACGCCCGGCAGGTCTATCAGGAGGGGCTGTTCGTGCCGCTGATGCCGTTCGCCGAGGAGGGGCGGGTGAACGAGTGGTTCCTGGAGATGGTGCGCGCCAATGTGCGCGAGCCGCGCATGGTGATCGGCGACCTTTACGCGCTCGCGGCCTGCAACGACACCGGCAGCGAGCGGCTGCTCGCGATGATGGACGAATACGGCCTGGAGGACCTCGCGACGCTTGCCGGTTTCATCATCGACAGCAGCCGCAGGGCCATGACCGATGCGATAGGCGCCCTGCCGCAGGGAAGCTGGAGCCACGCCATGACCATCGACGGCTTCGACCGCGAGGTTGAGCTGGTGGCGCGGCTGACCGTCGCCGACGGGGCGATCGACGTCGATTTCGACGGAACCTCCGGGCTTTCCGACTTCGGCATCAACTGTCCGCTCTGCTACACCATCGCCTATACGAGCTTCGGCGTGAAATGCATCGTTGCGCCGGAAATCCCGAACAATGCAGGCGCTCTCGACGCCATCCGCGTGACAGCGCCCGAGGGCAGCATCCTCAATCCGCCGCATCCCTGCGCCGTCTATGCGCGTTCCAATATCGGCCACATGCTGCCGGACGTGGCGTTCGGCTGCCTGTACCAGGCGATTCCGGATCGGGTGCCCGCGGAAGGCTGCTCGGCGCTTTGGACGCTCAGGCTCGGCGCGGGCCAGGGGATCACCGCGCGGGCGGGCTCGCAGTCCACCCCGTTCCAGATCATGAGTTTCCATTCCGGCGGCGCCGGCGCCCGACCGGGCCTGGACGGGCTCTCGGCGACGCCCTTCCCCTCCGGCGTGCGCAATGTGCCCGTCGAGGCGACCGAAGCGATCACGCCGCTCGTGTTCTGGAAGAAGGAGCTGCGCCCCGACAGCGGCGGCGCGGGGCGGACGCGCGGCGGCCTCGGCCAGACCATCGAGGTCGAGAACCGCGAAGGCGCGCCGTTCGGCATCTACGCCACGTTCGAGCGCACCGTGCATGCGGCGCGCGGGCGGGGCGGCGGCGGGCCGGGCGCACTCGGGCGCCTCAGCCTCGGTTCCGGCACGAAGCTGCGCAACAAGGGCTTTCAGGTCGTCCCGGAAGGCGAGAGGCTGATCGTCGAGATGCCGGGCGGCGGCGGGCTCGGAGACCCGGCGGCGCGGGACCCGGCGGCTGTCGAGAAGGATGTGCGGCGCGGGTTGGTCAGCCCGGAAGCGGCCGGGCGCGACTACGGCTTCGATCCGGATTCCAGCCGCACCTCGCCCAGCCGCTGACCGGAGCGCCGGTCGAAGGTCCAGAACAGCACGGCCCCGTCCTGCTCGAGCCGGATGACGAGGTCGTCGCCGGCCACTCGCCAGTCCTTGAGCACGGCTCCCTCGGGCAACTGCCAGCGCACCTCGCCGGCGCCGGCAGGGGGCGCCAGCGACCGGTTGACGACGGTGACCAGCACCACCGCAACCCCGATGACGATCGCCACGCCCATGCCTATGACCAGGGCTTTCAGACCCATTCGCTGCTTCCCGCCGCTCGCCCGCGCCGCGGATTTGCCATAGTTGTGCGTGAGAGTCATCGGTATGGAGACGGTTTCGTGACAGCGGGCGAGGAAAACACGGTCTTCGAAGCCGTCGCGCCGCCCGATGCCGACGGCGAGCGGCTCGACCGCGTTCTGGCGCAGGCCATCCCGGCACTTTCTCGCTCCCGCATCCAGGCATTGATCGCCGAGGGGTGCGTGACGCCCGCGGCGCGCAAGGCGGTCGGCGGCCAGCTCTACCGGGTGAGAGTGCCGCCCGCGCGCCCGGCGGAACCCGAGCCTGAAGCGATCCCGCTGGCGGTGGCGCATGAGGACGCGCATCTGATCGTCGTGGACAAGCCGGCGGGCATGGTGGTGCATCCCGCCCCCGGCCATGCCGGCGGCACGCTGGTGAATGCGCTGCTCGCCCGTTGCGGTCCAAGTTTGACGGGGGTCGGCGGCGTCGCCCGGCCGGGCATCGTCCACCGGCTCGACAAGGACACCTCCGGCCTGATCGTGGCCGCAAAGACGGAAGCGGCCCATGCGGGGCTCCGCGCCCTGTTCGAGACGCATGACATCGACCGCGACTACCTGGCGCTGGTGCAGGGCCTGCCGTCGCCGGTTACCGGGCGGATCGAGGCGCCCATCGGCCGCGACCCGCGTCACCGGAAGCGCATGGCGGTCGTCGAGCGCGGGCGCGCGGCGGTCACGCATTACCGGGTGGAGGCCGCTTTCGGCACGCGCGCGTCCAGCGTCGCCTGCCGGCTGGAGACCGGACGGACGCATCAGGTCCGGGTCCATCTGGCCCATATCGGCCACGGCGTGATCGGGGACCCGCTCTATGGCGGGCGGCGGCGCGGCATGCCGGCCTTTCCGCGCCAGGCGCTCCACGCGGCGCGGCTCGGTTTCCGCCACCCCGCAACCGGCGACAACATGCAGTTCGAGAGCCCCCCTCCGGCGGACTTCCATGAACTCGCGGTAATGTTGGGAGGCTTGAATTTCTAGCCGTTATCTCTATGTTTTAAGGGAGAAGAGAGGGACAGAACCATGGCCGAAAATATCGTTGCCGGCCGCAATATCCCGGCGCTTGGCGGAGAGAGCAACCTTTCCCGCTACCTGCATGAAATCCGCCAGTTCCCGATGCTGGAGCAGCAAGAGGAATACATGCTGGCGAAGCGCTGGGTCGAGCACCAGGATGTGGACGCGGCGCACCGGCTGGTGACCAGCCATCTGCGCCTGGTCGCCCGCATCGCCATGGGCTATCGCGGCTACGGGCTGCCGGTGAACGAGCTGATCTCCGAAGGCAATGTCGGCATGATGCAGGCGGTCAAGCGCTTCGATCCTGAAAAGGGCTTCCGTCTCGCGACCTACGCGATGTGGTGGATCCGGGCCTCGATCCAGGAATACATCCTGCATTCCTGGTCGCTGGTGAAGATCGGCACCACGGCGGCGCAGAAGAAGCTGTTCTTCAATCTCCGCCGCCTGAAGCACCGCCTGCAGGCCATCGACGACGGCGACCTGTCGCCTGAGCATGTCACGAAGATCGCCGACGAGCTCAGGGTTTCCGAGGACGAGGTCGTGCAGATGAACCGCCGCCTCGCCGCGCCGGACCGCTCCCTGAACGCACCGATGCGCGTCGAGGGCGAAGGCGAATGGCAGGACTGGCTGGCCGACGAGGGCGAGAGCCAGGAGACACTCTACGGCGAACGCGAGGAGCTGGAGCGCCGCCGCCGGATGCTCACCGGCGCAATGGATGTGCTCAACGAGCGCGAGCGGCGCATCTTGCAAGAACGCCGCCTGCGCGAGGACCCGGCGACGCTCGAGGAACTCAGTCAGGAGTTCGGCGTGAGCCGCGAGCGCATCCGCCAGATCGAGGTGCGCGCCTTCGAGAAATTGCAGCGGGCCGTCCGCGATGCGGTCGTGCAGGACCGGCTGCACGCCGACCGGGCGATAGACGCAGGTGTGGACGACGCCGCAAGGGTGTAGGCACCGTCGTCCGCGTTACTCCGCCCTCGAGAAGTCTCCGGTTTCCGGGTCCATCGTCCAGAGTTCCCCTTCGGCAATGTCGAACCAGGCGCCGTGCAGGCCGAGGCGCTTGCGGTCCTCCAGGATTGAGACAAAGGGGAAGGTCCGGAGATTCGCGATCGACTGGCTGATCGAGGCGCGCTCGAGCGCGGTCTGCCGTTCCTCTTCGGTCAGTTCCGGGCTGCTCACCACCGCCTCTGCGGCGGGCCCGAGCCGGTTCATCCACCTGCCGATAAAATCGTCCGGCGAGAGCGGGTCGGCCGCCCGGGGAAGCGCCGCCCGGATGCCGCCGCGGCGCCCGGGCGCCCGCCCCCTCAGCTCCCCCCCCCTGCCAAAAAACTCGCCCGGCGAGAGCGGTTCGGCCGCCGGGTGAAGCGCCGCGCGGATGCCGCCGCAGCGCCCGTGACCCAGCACGACGATCTGCCGGACCTTCAGGCTCTGCACGGCGAATTCGAGCGCGGCAGAGGTCGAGTGGCAGATATCGCCCGGCTCGCAGGGCGGCACCAGGTTGGCGACATTGCGGACAACGAACAGCTCGCCCGGCGCGGCATTGAAGATCGTCTCCGGCGCCGCCCTGGAATCGCAGCAGGCGATGACCATGGTCTCCGGTGCCTGCCCCTGTTCTGCAAGCGAGCGGTAGCGATCCTGTTCCCTGGCATAGCGGTCATCCCTGAAGGATCGGTAGCCGCGCAGAAGCGGTTCCGGGAAACCTGTCATGGCGGATAACCTCCCTCGGCGCTGTTTCGTTCGCCGGGCTTCGCCCGCGCTGGCTTGAAGCGGATACAAGGCGCTCCATATCGCCTGCGAGCGATACCGACAACCGATGGATCCGAAATCGCCATGCCATTCCAGACCGGCCTTCTTCTCTTCCCGAACCTCACCCAGCTCGACATGACGGGTCCTTACGAGGTCTTCACCAAGTTCCCGGACTCCGAGGTCCATCTTCTCTGGAAGACCCTGGACCCGGTGACGGCCGCCGGCGGCATGCAGCTCTTGCCGAGCACGACCTTCGCCGACTGTCCTCAGCTCGACCTCGTCTGCGTGCCGGGCGGCGCGGGCATGAACCCGCTGCTGAACGACGAGGAGGTGCTGGACTTCCTGCGCCGCCAGGCCCCGGGTGCGCGCTACGTCACCTCCGTCTGCACGGGGTCCCTGGTGCTCGGCGCGGCGGGGGCGCCCCGCGGCCGGCGGGGGCACCGGCACCCGGTGGGGCGCTGCGCGCGCGGTCGCCTCGGTCTGCAGGGGGTCCGTGGTGCTGGGCGCGGCGGGGCTGCTCCGCGGCAGGCGGGCCACGACGCACTGGATGTCGCTGCCGATGCTGGCCGCTTTCGGTTGCGAGCCGGTGGCCGAGCGCGTGGTCGTGGACGGCAATGTGATTACCGGCGGCGGCGTCACCGCCGGCATCGATTTCGCGCTTACCGTGGCGGGGGAGCTGCTGGGCGCCGAGGCCGCTGAGAGGATCCAGCTCGGCATGGAATACGACCCGCACCCGCCCTTCGACGCCGGCAGTCCGGAACGGGCCGGGGCGTCCGTCGTCGATGCCGTGTGCAAAGCGGCGGCGGCGCGGCAGACCGAGCGCGAAGTCGAGATCGAACGCGCGACGGCCCGGTTCGCTTCGCGCTAGTCGCGGATCCAGCCGGGGCCCCAGAGATTGAGCGTGCGCTCCTCGGCAGGCCAGAGCCGGGGCGCCATTTCGCGCGGCATGTGCTCGATCTCCGCCGAGAGTTCCACCGGGTCGCCGTGCGGGTCCTGGATCATGAAGAACAGGTTGTTGCCGGGGCCGTGGCGGCCGGGGCCCCACCAGATCTTCTCGCCCTTGTTGGCGAAATGGTCGGCCCAGTCGCGAATGTCGGTCCAGCCGCCGGTTTCATAGGCGTGGTGGTCCGCCTTGGTCTCCGAGGCGGCGAACACGGCGAAGCTGTGATGCTCCTCGTCGGAGCGGTAGAAGGCGACGCGGCGCGATCCGGGGTCGTCCATGTCCGCCAGCACATAGTCCGAGGGCGCGAAACCCAGCACCTCCTCGTACCAGCGCATCATGCGGTCCAGGTTGTCGCTCGCGACCACGACATGCTGCAGGCGGGCGGTGAAGCTGCGGCCCGGCACGCCGTTGACCGTGCGGATCGCCGGAAGGTCGGCGCGCGGCAGACCGAACACCGAGAGCCAGCCGTCGGGGTCGCGCACCGCGACGGCGTCCGGGTCGAACACGGCCGACGGCGAGGGCTCCATGTTGATTCCCTGGCCTGCGATGAACGCGCGAACCGCATCGAGCTGCGCGCGGTCCCTGAGCCTGAAGCCGTGATAGGGGCGGGCGCCGGGCTCGCCCCGCCCGATCACCAGGCGCCGGCCGGGCCCCTGAAGCAGCCGGGTGCCGTCCGCCAGTTCGAAACGGTCGAAGCCGAGAAGGTCCGCGTAAAAATTCGCAAGCCGGTCCGGCGCATCGCTGTCCAGACGCAGGTGATCCAGCGGCGCGGGCCAGATCGGCGAGTCTGTCGTCATCGGGTTGCCTCGCTTTCTTGCCTTTGGGCGCCGGGGGGAGGAAGATGGCGCCGGATTCGCTGACAGGCCGGGAGAATAGGCGAAGATGGGTGCGACACCTATTCCGATTGTCGATATCGGTCCGGTTCTCCGGGGCGAGCCGGATGGGCCGGAAAGGGCGGCGAGCGAGCTTTCCGATGCCTGCCGCAATGTCGGCTTCTACTATTTGCGGGGCCACGGGGTGCCGCGCCCGCTCATCGATGCCGCGTTCGAGCAGGCGCGCCGCTTCCACGCACAGCCGCTCGAAGCCAAGATGGCGCTAAGGGCCGGCGCCGACAATGTCGGCTACATGCCCTACAGGGGCAGCGTGTCGCGCGCGTCGGGCATCTATCTCGGCGACCGGCCGAACCGGAACGAGGCGTTCTTCATGAAGCGCGACCTGCCGGCCGACCATCCGGACGTGCTGGCAGGGAAGCGCTTTCGCCCGCTCAATCAGTGGCCGGACGAGGCGGCGCTGCCGGTGTTCCGCACGACGGCGCTTGCCTATGCCGAGGCCCTGGAGACGGTGGCGAAAAGCCTGCTGCCGCTCTATGCCCGGGCGCTGGACCTCGCGCCGGACTTCTTCGACGAGGCGTTCGCGGACCCGCAATTCACCCTCAGGCTGACGCATTACGATCCGCCCGAGCACTTCGAAGACGATGAGTTCAGCCTCGCGCCGCACACCGACAGCTCGTTCATGACCCTGCTGGCGACGACCGATGTGCCGGGCCTCTCGATCCGGCTGCCGTCGGGCGAGTGGGTCGATGCGCCTTCGGAACCGGACTGCTTCATCGTCAATATAGGCGATATGGGCCACCGCTGGACCAACGGCCGTTTCCTTTCGACGCCGCACCGGGTGCGCAACCTGTCCGGGCGGGAGCGATATGCCATCCCGTTCTTCTTCGACTGCAATATCGACTATGAGATGGTCTGCCTGCCGACCTGCTGCGGCCCCGACGATCCTCCAAAATTCCCGCCGACGACCTATATGGACTACATGCTCTGGTTCACCGGCGCGAACTACGCCCATGCGCGGGAAAACGCTGCCTGAACCGCGGCCGACAGCCCGATAACCGGAGAACAACGGTCCAACGCCATGCGTCTTGCCATCGCCCTGATCCTGTTTGCGGCCATGACGGCCGTTGCGCCGCCGCTTCGCGCACACGGCACGCCCGACAGCTTCGCCGAACTCGCCGACAAGGCGCTGCCGGCGGTCGTCAACATCTCGACACGGCAGACCGTGGAACGGCAGCGCTCGCCGGACCTGCCGCAATTTCCGCCGGGATCGCCCTTCGAAGAGTTTTTCCGGAAATTCTTCGACAGGGAACCGGGCGACCGCCAGGACGCGCCGCCGCGTCGGGCGACATCGCTCGGTTCCGGGTTCATCATCGATCCTTCCGGCATCATCGTCACCAACCACCATGTGATCGACAAGGCGGACGAGATCCTGGTCCGCCTCCAGGACGACAGGGAATTGCAGGCAGAGGTGGTGGGGCGCGATCCGAAGACCGATCTGGCGGTGCTCCGGGTCGAATCCGACGAGCCGCTGCCTTTCCTCGAATTCGGGGATTCGGACAAGACGAGGGTCGGCGACTGGGTCGTCGCCATCGGCAATCCGTTCGGCTTCAGCAGCACGGTCACTGCAGGCATTGTCTCGGCCCGCAAGCGGGACATCCGCGCCGGACCCTATGACGATTTCATCCAGACCGATGCGGCGATCAACAAGGGTAATTCCGGCGGCCCGATGCTGAATCTGGACGGCGAGGTGATCGGTGTGAACACCGCGATCACCTCGCCCTCGGGCGGCAGCGTGGGCATCGGTTTCGCCGTGCCGGCCTCGCTTGCCGCTCCGGTGATCGACCAGCTCCGCCGCTTCCGCGAGACCCGACGCGGCTGGCTCGGCGTTCGCATCCAGAACGTGACCGACGAAATCGCTGCGGCGTTCGAGGGATTCGGTGAACCGCGCGGGGCGTTGGTCGCCGCGGTAATGCCCGACAGCCCGGCCGACCAAGGCGGAATCCAGGCGGGGGACATCGTGCTGTCCTTCGATAGCAAGCAGGTGGAGAAGATGCGCGCGCTGCCGCGCATCGTGTCCGATGCGGAGGTCGGCGCAACGGTGCCGGTCGAGGTGTGGCGGAAAGGCAGGGTCGAGCATCTGGAAGTCGTCGTCGGGCGCCTCGAGGAGAACGACCCGGTGAGCGCATCGGCAGAAAGCACCACGAGCGAGCACCCGGTCGAGGCGCTCGGGCTTGTGGTTGCCGGGCCGAACGACGATCTGCGCAAGGAATTCGAGCTCGACGAGGAGGCGCTCGAGCGGGGCGGCGTGGTCGTTGTCGGGGTGGCTCCCGGCAGCGACGCCGAACAGAAGGGCCTTGAGGCCGGCGATCTCATCATCGAGGCCGACCAGGCCTCCGTGAGTCGTCCGAAGGACCTGGAGGAGCGTATCGCGGCAGTGCGCGAGGCGGGGCGCCGCTCGGTCCTGCTGCTGGTGAACCGCGGCGGCGAGGATCGCTTCGTGGCCGTGCTGCTCAAGTCCGAAGCGGAGTAGCCGGATTGAGCTCGGGAACAGGCGGGGCGATCCGGGTCGCGCGCATCCGGATCGAGGTCTTCCGCGCGCCGATGCCGAACCCTGTCGTGGTCTCGTTCGG
>MPNF01000048.1 GCA_002238885.1 Alphaproteobacteria bacterium bin95
GGCAGGAACGCGGCACGAACCCCCAGTGCGCGGCAAAGCGCAGGAACTCCGCGTTGAGCACCAGGCCACCGCCGGCGGAGCGGTCATCGGACAGCACGACGGCACGCATCTGGTCGAACAGCAGCTCGTCGGGAACCCCGCCGAACGTCTCGAAGGCGCTCTCCAGCCCTTCCATCAGGATCGCCATCGTCTGACGCGGGAAGAAGCGCAGCCAGAGCAGCCGGGAGTAGCCGAGCACGACCACAAGCGCATGGCGCCGGCCCCAGGGAAGCCGGAACGTCCCGAAGTCCACCTGGCCCTGGCGGCCCGCCGGCGTCTCGAACCGCACCGCCGCCTCGACCGGCTCAGACGGTCGCGTCGCACGCACATAGTCCAGAACGCGGCGATAGCCACCCGGGTAACCCGCCGCGCGGACCTCGTCGAACAGACGCTTCGCCGAGAGCTTCGGGAACGCCTCAAGGCGCGCATCGATGATCCCCTTGTAGGGATCCAGCTTGTGAGCCACCGGGGGACGCGCAGCATAGCCCCGCGGGCCGGCCGACAAATCGCGGTCCAGTTGGCCTGTCTCGATCCAGTAGTGGATCGTGCGCCGGTTCACCCCGAAGCGCCGCGACAGCTCAGCCTTCGAGACACCCTGGTCCAGATAGTGCTTCAACAACATCCTCGTCTCCCATCCATACATCCGTGCGCTGGCCCCGCTCCGTTGGCAAAGCCAACACGGCGGTCCGACGCGCCTTCAGCGACAAGCCAAAAGTGAGAAATTTTGGGCTGCCATAAATGGGAAACTTACGGGTGCCACCAACAGATTAATGTCTGCTTCAGGTAGGAGACCGGCTACAGGCATCGAATCGGCTATTGTTTCGATAGCACAACAAATTTAGTGGAGTAGAATAGTGGGCCTATTCGAACAGACGGCGTCGGGCACTATGAAGAAGGGTTATCGAGGTGAAACAATATTCATCTTCCCTTATTGTTTTTCGTTCCCAGTCGAGGTTATGTAATCACAAGTCGCGAAGACGTTGAACGACTGAAGGAGAATGTAAGAAAATTCCATATGACCCTTATATGGGCAATTATACCCTTTGCGGTTACTTTTGTTACCGTTCTCAATCGTGATGGCGACAATTTGGTATTCATTCTATTGGCGGCCTTCGGAGTTGGGATGATGGTCCGTTTTGCATTCTTGCGTTTGTTTCTTCGGAGATTGGTACGCGGGTACCAAAGAACTACCAAGAAGATAGGATTCCTGGAAGCCCAGAAGATGCAGGCGGATGCCTATTCGAGTAAAACTCTCAGGAATCTTGGCTTGTTGCTTGCATGTCTCCTCGGACTGAGTATCGGTGGATTGTTGATGGAAGACAACACTCCAGCGATCGTCTTGTTGGTCCTCATGGGATTTGCTGGGCTGCAGCTTGCCTATCTGGCTCGAATAAAGCGTCGCTCGCCCGGCACGATGCTCCAGGAAAAGGTCTCCGACGGAACAGAAGAGGGGTAATACAAGCGGTGCCGGGTCACGACTCATGAGAAATGGCGCCCCATCGTCGCCCCCGCCACCGAGCCGGGGCCATCCTCCGGTTCTCCCAACACTAAAACCCGATTCCTTCACATTCCTTCGCGGGGGCAGGCTGGCCAATGGTCGATCGGCACCGAGCTGGTAACGCAGGACCTGGAGACACACCTGTCTAACGTCACCGCCTATGGGACAGGCTGAGGCACTTTCATAAGGGAGGATTTCTGGCTCATCGCAGTGACCGAAGGGAACGAAGATGAGACAGAAATCCACGCGCGCCAAAGAGCCCGCCGAGAAGGTCGTCCAGGGCGAGACCGCGCCACGATCCCTCCAGCCCGAGCCGGAGACGGGTCACGTGGGCTGTCGCCGCCGCCAGCCCCGGCGTCTTACCGGAGGAGGTGCGCACCGCCATGGCGTCCGATGTCACCGCCAGCTCAATGCCGCCCTCAGCCGGCGCCTCAAGCGCAACGCCCCGCACGCAGTTCAGCCGAGACGATTGATTCCGTCGAAAGCAGCGGTCTTGTAACACTCTGCCAGCGTCGGAAAGTTGAACACCGTATCGACGAAATAGTCGATCTTGCCGCCGTGCGTCAGCACCGCCTGGCCGATATGGATCAGCTCCGTGGCGCCCTCGCCAAGTATTGCGACGCCCAGGAGCTCGCGGCTCTCAAGGTGGAAGATTAGCTTCAGAATACCCACCGAGTCGCCGAGGATCTGGCCCCGGGAAATCTCGTCGTAGGCGGCTCTGCCGACTTCGTAGGGAACACCTGCGTCGGTCAGCTCCTCCTCGCTGCGCCCGACGATGGAGATCTCCGGGATCGTGTAGATGCCATAGGGCAGCAGGTCGGGGGTGCTTTGCGCCGGCGCGCCGAAGGCGTGGCAGGACGCTATGCGGCCCTGCTCCATCGATGTGGAGGCCAGGCTCGGGAACCCGATCACGTCGCCGACCGCGTAGATGTGCGGAACCACGGTCTGGAAGGACTCGTTGACGGCGATCAAGCCGCGATCGGCCGCCTCCAGCCCGGCCGCACTCAGATCGAGCGTCTTCGTGGCGCCGGTTCGCCCGATGCTGTAAAGCGCGGAATCCGCTTGGATCTGCTTGCCGCTGGCGAGCTGCACCCGAACCTTCCCGCCCTTGTTGCCATCCAGCCGCTCGAGGCTGCTGACTTCTTCGCCCAGGCGCAGCGTCATGCGGTTCTGCCGCATCTGGTAAACCAGCGTATCGACGATCTCGAAGTCGACGAAGCTCAGCAGTCGGGGGCGCCTGTCGACGACGGTGACCCTGACGCCGAGCGCCGCGAATATGGTCGCATATTCCAGGCCGATGACGCCCGCTCCGATGACAACCAGAGAACGCGGAAGATGCTTCAGGGTCAGGATCTCGTCGCTTGTGAATATCTGCTGACCGTCGAAATCGATATGGCTCGCGCGCGTGGTCGTCGTGCCGACGGCGACGACGATCCGGTCGGCGGTGACTTCCCGGTTTCCACGTCCGTCGAGGTCGGCAAGGCGCAACCTGTGCGGATCGACGAAGGCCGCTTCCGCCTGCAACAGTTCGACCCGGTTGCGCAGTAGCTGATGGCGGTTCACGTCGAGTTCGTGGGCGACGACGTTGTCGGTGCGGACCAGCAGGTCCGCCATCGAAATGTCCTTCTTCACCCGGTAGGAGGCGCCGTAGATATTGCGCTCGCGGTAGCCGGAGAGATGCAGCACCGCCTCCCACAGCGTCTTGCTCGGGATGGTGCCGGTGTTGATGCAGGCGCCGCCGACTACCGCTTGACGTTCCACGACGGCTGTTTTCTTGCCGAGCTTCGCTGCCTGAATCGCCGCCCTATGGCCGGCGGGTCCGGACCCTATGACCAGCAGTTCGTAGTCGCGCTCCGACATGTCCGGCGCTCCCCATTCTCACCAGCCTATCTCTCCGGACTGCCGCCCGGAAGCCCGGATGAATCGCCATCGAAGGGAAAGACGAAGCGGTCGGGCAGCACCGGAAACGGGAAGATCCATCAATCATGTCGGATGGTTGGAGCCAAAAGTGCCGCGCAACGAGTGCATCGTTCGCCACAGTTCAAATGGATGGAGATGGCTGGCGCAACCGGTCAAGACGCAAGTATCCGCCGAGTGCCGCGGGGTGTGCTGGGCTGAGTCCATTGGCGGTGTGCGCCGATCGGGGAATTTCAGGCAGGCGTGTTCGGCTATGCGGCGGGATCGAGCTTGTGCTCGGGAAGCCGGTTCCAGGGGAAAAGTTCGCCGAGCCGGTTCTGCGGGGTCCCCGCGATCCGGTCCAGGACATCGGCCGGCGTTCCACACCCGGTTACGGCGAGCCCAGCACCGCCGTCGCTTCGATCTCCACGAGGGCCTCGTCCTCCGCGAGGCCCGACACGACCAGCAGGGTCATCGCCGGGAAGTGGCGGCCCATGACGGCGCGGTAGGCTTCGCCCACCTCTCTCTGCTTCGAGAGGTAGGCGCGCTTGTCGGTGACATACCAGTTGAGGCGGACGATATCCGCCGCCTTTCCCCCGGCCGCCTCCACGACCGCGACGACGTTCCGGAGCGCCTGCGCCGTCTGGCCGACAAAGTCGTGCTTCTCGAAACGCTGTTCGGCGTTCCAGCCGATCTGGCCGGCGACATGAAGCGTGCGGCCCTCGGCGATCATGCCGCTGGAAAAGCCCCTGGTGGGCTTCCACCCCTCGGGATGCACTGCAATGGCCGTCATGGCGGTCTCTCCTCCTGCGCGTGAAACATTTTAACTTTATATAATTTATACTTGAAATAATATCCCGGACAGCGCATTCTTGTCTTGCTTGTTGGCAAGGGAGAGAGGCATGAGAACTGCATGCCTCGGCGGCGGTCCGGCGGGACTGTATTTCGCGATAAGCATGAAGCTGCGCGATCCGGCGCATGAGGTCGTCGTCTTTGAGCGCAACCGCCCCGACGACACGTTCGGCTGGGGCGTGGTCCTGTCCGACGAGACGCTCGACAATCTCGCGCGGAACGATCCGAAGAGCGCGGCGGCGATCCGCTCGCACTTCGCCTACTGGGACGATATCGCCGTCCACTATCGGGGCGAGAGGACGGTGTCCGGCGGACACGGGTTCTGCGGCATCGGGCGCATGCGGCTACTTTCGCTTCTGCAGGAGCGCGCGCGGGCGCTCGGGGTCGAGCTCCGGTTCGAGACGGAAATCGACGACATTCCGGCGCTCATGGCGGACTACGATCTCGTCGTCGCGGCGGACGGGGTCAACTCGAAGGCGCGCGCCGCTTTCGCCGATGTCTTCAGGCCCGGGATCGACGTGCGCGCCTGCAAGTTCGTCTGGCTCGGCACGCGCCGGAAATTCGACGACGCCTTCACCTTCCTGTTCGAGAAGACGGCCAGGGGCTGGGTGTGGGCGCATGCCTACCAGTTCGACGAGGACACCGCGACCTTCATCGTCGAATGCTCCGAGGACACATGGTCCGCCTGGGGCTTCGGCGACATGACGCAGGACGAAAGCATCCGCGTCTGCGAGAGGATCTTCGGGAAATATCTCGGCGGCAACCGGCTGGTCTCGAACGCGCGCCACCTGCGCGGCTCGGCCTGGCTCAACTTCAACCGGGTGCTCTGCGAGCGCTGGAGCCACGAAAACCTGGTGCTGCTGGGCGACGCCGCCGCCACCGCCCACTTTTCCATCGGCTCCGGCACCAAGCTTGCCCTGGAGAGCGCGATCCTGCTCGCAGACCTCGTGAACGGCGGGGCGGACCTGGCGGAGGCGTTCGCCCGCTATGAGGAAGAACGGCGCCTCGAAGTCCTGCGGCTCCAGTCGGCGGCGCGCAATTCGACGGAATGGTTCGAGGAGCTTGAGCGCTACCTCCATCTCGACCCGGTGCAGTTCAACTATGCGCTGCTGACCCGCAGCCAGCGCATCGGCCATGAGAACCTGCGCCTGCGCGACGGCAAGTGGCTGAAGGCGGCGGAGACCTGGTTCCAGAAACGGGCCGGCTCGAACGCCCATCGCGCGCCGATGTTCGCGCCCTTCAAGCTCCGGGAGATGACGCTCGCAAACCGCGTGGCGGTGTCCCCGATGGCCCAGTACAAGGCAATCGACGGCCGGCCGACCGACTGGCATTTCGCGCATTACGCCGAGCGCGCGAAGGGGGGTGCGGGGCTGGTCACGGTCGAGATGACCTGCGTCAGCACGGAAGGGCGGATCACGCCCGGCTGCACGGGCCTCTATGCGCCCGAACACGAGGCGGCCTGGCGGCGGCTCACCGATTTCGTCCACGCGGAGACGCAGGCCCGGATCTGCTGCCAGATCGGCCATTCCGGCCGCAAGGGCTCCACGCAGCCCGGCTGGGAGGAGATGGACGCGCCGCTGGCGGACGGCAACTGGCCGCTCATCTCCGCCTCGGCGATCCCCTGGTCGCCGCGCAATGCGGTGCCCCGCGCCATGGACCGCGCCGACATGGACGCGGTGCGGGACCGGTTCGCGGCCGCTGCCGCAATGGCGGACCGCGCCTGTTTCGACATGATCGAACTGCACGCGGCGCATGGCTATCTCATTTCCTCCTTCATCTCGCCGCTGTCGAATGAGCGCACGGACGCCTATGGCGGGCCGCTGGAGAACCGGATGCGCTATCCGCTGGAGGTGTTCGCCGCGATGCGCGCGGTCTGGCCGGCCGAAAAGCCGATGTCGGTCCGGATTTCCGCGAACGACTGGGTGGGCGAGCGGGGCGTGACGCCGGCGGAGGCGGTCGCGGTCGCCTCGATGTTCGTCGCCGCCGGCGTCGATATCGTCAATGTCTCCGCAGGGCAGACGTCGACCGAGGCGGCGCCCGTCTATGGGCGCATGTTCCAGACGCCCTTCTCCGACCGCATCCGCAACGAGACCGGGGCGCCGACCATGGCGGTCGGCAACATCTACGCCCCGGACCATGTGAACACGATCCTGCTTGCCGGCCGGGCCGACCTTGTGTGCCTCGCGCGGCCACACCTCGCCAACCCGTACTGGACGCTGCACGCCGCCGCCGCGCTCGGCGACGAGATGGCGGACTGGCCGGCCCCCTACCATGCCGGCCGCGACCAGCTGCGCCGCCTCGCCGGGCGCGGCGAAGGCATGGGAATGCGCGTATGACGCAGCAGACCGGCACGGCGCTGCTCGCCGGAAGGAGCGCGGTCGTGACGGGCGGCGGCTCCGGGGTCGGCGCGGCGATGGCGCTCGCCTTCGCGAAGGCCGGGGCGCAGGTCCGCATCGCCGGGCGTCGGACGGGCCCGCTCGAGGCCGTCGCCGCGCGCCATGAGAGGATCGCATGGACGGTCGCGGACGTGACCGACGAAGCCTCCGTGGAGGCTCTGTTCGACAGGGCCGGCCCCGTCGATATCGTCGTCGCGAATGCGGGCGCGGCCGAGAGCGCCCCCTTCACCCGCACCGGGCGCGACCTCTGGGACCGCATGATCGCCTTGAACCTGACGGGCGTCTTCCTAACGCTCAGGGCGGGCATGAAAGCGATGCGCGACCCCGCCTGGGGACGGCTGATCGGCGTTGCATCGACCGCCGGGCTCAAGGGCTATCCCTATGTCTCCGCCTACACGGCCGCCAAGCACGGCGTGGTGGGTCTGACCCGCGCGCTCGCGCTTGAGGTCGCCCGGACGGGCATCACCGCGAACGCGCTCTGCCCGGGCTTTCTCGACACGGAGATGACCGAACGCAGCGCCGCGACGATAGCGGAGGCCACCGGCATGACCCCGGACGACGCCCGCGCCCGCCTGGCGGCGTCCAATCCCCAGCAGCGTCTCATCGACCCGGAGGAGGTCGCCGCGACGGCGCTCTGGCTCTGCCAGGACGCGGCTGCCGCGGTCAACGGCCAGGCCATCGCGCTTTCGGGGGGCGAGATATGAGCGGTCCGGGCCGCAAGGACGGAGGCGGCCCCAGCAAGCAGCGCCTGCGGCTCTGGGTGAACCTGCTGCGCACCACGCGCCTGATCGAGGCGGACCTGCGCGAGGAGATGCGGACGGCCTACCGCACGACGCTGCCCCGCTTCGATGTCCTCTCCGCGCTCGAACGGCATGCCGGCGGCCTGCTGATGGGCGAACTCTCGCGCCATCTCATGGTCTCGAACGGCAATGTCACCGGGATCGTCGAGCGGCTGGTCGCAGACGGGCTGGTGGAGCGGCTGCCGGTCGAGGGCGACCGCCGCGCCATCCTCGTCCGGCTGACGCCCACAGGGGCCGCCGCCTTCGCCGCGATGGCGGCCGAGCATGAGGACTGGGTGGACCGGCGGCTTGCGGCCATCGGCCATGACGAGGCGCAGACCGTGATCGACACCCTCTCTTCCATTCGCGAGGAACGGCCGTGACCGCCGCCGGCCCTCTTCTCGGCCCGAGCGGGCACGAGGACACGTTCTCCCGCGACCGCCTGCCGCCCATGGAGCAGTGGCCGGACCTCAGGCTGGAGGGGCTCGACTATCCCGACCGGCTCAATGCGGCCGTCGAGCTGACCGACCGGATGGTCGCGAAGGGCTTCGGCGACAGCATCGCGCTGATCGGCAACGGACGCCGGCGCACCTACAAGGAACTCTCCGACTGGACCAACCGGCTCGCCCGCGCCCTCGTCGAGGATTTCGCCCTGAAATCGGGCGAGCGCGTGCTGATCCGCTCGGCGAACAACCCGGCCATGGTCGCCTGTTGGCTGGCGGCGACCAAGGCGGGCGCGGTCGCGGTCAACACCATGCCGCTTCTGCGCGCGGCGGAGCTGGGACAGATCGTGGACAAGGCCGAGGCGCGCCTGGCGCTCTGCGACACGCGGCTGATGGACGAGCTGGCGCTCTGCGCCAAGGAGAGCCGGTTCCTCCGGCATGTGGTCGGCTTCGACGGCACGGCCAACCACGATGCGGAGCTCGACCGGGCCGCGCTCGACAAGCCGGTGACATTCGAGGCCGCGTCGACCGGGCGTGACGACGTGGCATTGCTCGGCTTCACCTCCGGCACCACCGGCGCGCCCAAGGCAACGATGCATTTCCACCGCGACCTGCTGGCGGTTGCGGACGGCTATGCGAAGGAAGTGCTGGGCGTGACCCCGGCAGATATCTTTGTCGGCTCGCCGCCGCTTGCCTTCACCTTCGGTCTCGGCGGGCTCGCGATCTTCCCGCTCAGGTTCGGCGCGGCCGCGGCGCTGCTCGAAACCGCCTCGCCGCCGAACCTGATCGAGCTTATCCAGCAATACCGGGCCACGATCTGCTTCACTGCGCCCACCGCCTACCGCGTGATGCTGCGCGAGATGGACCGGGGCGCGGACCTCTCCTCGCTGCGCTGCGCGGTATCCGCCGGCGAGACCCTGCCGGCGCCCGTCTTCGAGGAGTGGGTCGAGAAGACCGGCAAGCCGATCCTCGACGGCATCGGCGCGACCGAACTGCTGCACATCTTCATCTCCAACCAGCTGGACGACGCCCGGCCCGGCTGCACCGGCCGCCCCGTCGGCGGCTACGAGGCGAAGGTGGTCGACGGGGACATGCGGGAATTGCCGAGGGGCGAACCCGGACGCCTTGCGGTGCGCGGGCCGACGGGCTGCCGCTACCTCGCCGACGACCGCCAGCGCGGCTATGTCGCCGGCGGCTGGAACGTCACCGGCGACCGGTTCGTCCAGGACGAGGAAGGGTATTTCAGCTTCGTCGCCCGCAATGACGACATGATCGTCTCCTCCGGCTACAACATTGCCGGCCCTGAGGTGGAGGCCGTGCTGCTCGCGCATGACCAGGTGCTGGAATGCGCTGTCGTGGCGGCCCCGGACCCCGAGCGCGGCCAGATCGTCCAGGCGCATGTCGTGCTGGCGGAGGAGGCCGAGCCGGGCGAGGACATGGCCCGGACATTGCAGGACCACGTCAAGGCGGCGATCGCCCCCTACAAGTACCCGCGCTCCATCGTCTTCGCCGACGTCCTGCCGAAGACAGCCACCGGCAAGATTCAGCGCTTCAAGCTCCGACAAAGCGAAGGGCGTTGACCCCTCAGAATTCGACTGGGTCCTGGACCCCGAAATGCGACGCCGCGCCCAGCTCGGCCTCAACAAGGGAGAGTCGCATCACGCCCTCAAGAACGCGCTCCGGATCGGGCGCCAGGGCGAAATCCGCGACCGCACGAGCGAGGGCCAGCACTACCGCATGGCCGGGCTCAACCTGCTCGCCGCCATCGTCATCTACTGGAATACCGTGCGTCTGGGAGAAGCGGTCCGGCAGAGAAGACGCGCCGGGCTCCCGGTCGAGCCCGAACTCCTCGCCCACATCTCACCGCTTGGATGGGCCCATATCCTGCTCACGGGCGAATACCGATGGCCGAAAAACCGGTGAGCGCTCCTTAGACCAGATGAGCGCTTTGCGGCGGTGACGCCTTGGGTTTTCCTGACGAACGAGAGAATGTTCGACAAGGAGAACGCCGATGAAGACGCCGATTTACGTTGGGCTGGATGTTCACGCCGAGACGATTGCGGTGGCGGTGGCGGATGAAGGCCGCCGCGGGGAGGTCCGGTTTCACGGGACTGTTGCCAACACGGCCGACAGCGTGTTGCGCCTGACCAAACGCCTGGTCGCGGCGGGCAAGGAACCGAGCTTCTGCTACGAGGCCGGGCCGTGCGGCTATGGCCTGTGGTCCTGAGGAGTGGACCGATGCTGACGCGAGAAACCGCCACATCCGGGTCGGCATGTTCGATGACCGCGATCTCCCGCGGGTTTTCCTGACTTCGTCGGGGGAGGCTTGGCGGGGCGCCTTCTTGCGCAAGGGACCCATCGCTTGTCGGACGTTTCCGGAAGCGGCGCCTGTCTGCTCCGGCTCGTGGGACAGCGTAGCTCGCCCGATATGCGCCGGGAACCTCTCACGCCGTTGCTTCGCGGTTGCCCGGTGACGGCCGGGACGCCCAAAGCTCATATCGATATGGCCGCGACGGATCCTCTCCGTTTGAAGACGACGATCCATGGTGAATTGCACCCGAAGAAGGATAAGGAGAACTGCAGGACATACCGACATTCGATACGGCCATGCACAAAATGTTGTGCGGTCATCTCGATATCTGTAATTGCGGTGCGCGTTCGTAATATGGATACGAAAGGACCTCGCCGTATGATCGACGAGACCGGCCTGACAAAGGGCCAGCTTCGCAAGCTCAACGCGCTTCGCAAATCTGTGGGTTCCGCCATTGCCGATGAGGCATTTGCAAAATGGCTCGCCCAGGCAAGTGATGAACCGGAGGGCGACGCAAACGCCGAGGTAATCGCCGATGCTCTGTGGGACCTGGTTCAGGACGGCAAGCTGATGATCCGGCGGGGCGGCTATGTCGTCCGGCGTGGGCGTGGGCGCGTGATCGTCGAGGCCCGACCGGACTAGACTGTCGGCCTGAAACCGCCGCCAGGCCCGGACAAGAATTGCCCGAAAACGGGCTGCCGAAACGGTTCGGAGCTGCCGTGTCGGCGCGGCCGTGCCGAGAGGGTCTCCAGTCTTCCGGCCTCGTTAAATTGCCCGAGAGCTGGAGCCCGAGGCAAACGATTGCCCGCGGTAACCCCCGGATGGCCGGTACATTCAGCAATGACGCCATTCATGTGACCGAGGTTCGGTAATAGCTTTCGGCGCGGGGGCGATACCGAAATCGGCTGCCTGCCTTGGGCCTGCGTCCTCATCACGTGTCACGGCGTTGTCCAGAATCACGCTTCGTCATGCGATGTCATGGGACCCCTTGCGCCGGGTATATATCTCCCATCTGTTTCCAGCACGGCTCCCCGGCTCCTTCACCTTCGGGATTGAAAAAAGCGGCACTGAAGGTCCCTTTCCTTCACTCTTACCTTGACACGAAATTCCCTGTGCCAAGGTCAGCGGTGCAGGCAGAGGGTAATTAAGGGAGTGTTCGGTTCGCATTCGAGAGGCAGAAAAATCGACGCTTTCGAAAGTTCTTGATCTACCGACTATAAGTTAATTGTATCGACCGGAAGCCTTAAAGGTCTGGTTTTCTTTTCCATATCTCCTGCACCGGATTGCAAAACAGGCAGGCTGGAAGATCGC
>MPNF01000049.1 GCA_002238885.1 Alphaproteobacteria bacterium bin95
GGGCCTATGTCTATTGCGGCTTCTTCGACCGCATGGACCCCGAAGGCACGGTATGGCCCGGCATGAAATCCATCGACGCCGTGGTGGAACGGCTCAGCGAGGCCGCAGACGCGCTGGAAGACCCGGCGGCCCCGCTCGCCGGCTGGTCGCTGGATGCGATCTACTATGGCGGCCGGCGGGTGAACCGGCACGACCTCGACAAGGTCTCTACCGAGCGCGCGGTGGGCGTGCTCAACGCCTCCGGCCACATCCTCAATGTCAACACCAAGGCGCTGGAACTCGCCGGCATGCTGCGGACGGGCGTCAACCATCCCGGCATCCCGCTCGGCGCGGACGGTCTGCCGACGGGCGAGATGAAGGGGCCTGACGCGATGGCCCCGCTCGGCGTCCACACCGGCTTCGACCGCGACCTGCTGGCCTGTGACGAGCCGGGCCTGCGCCGTTTCGCCAAACTCTGCGTGCGCACCGGCGTCACCACGGCCGCCGACCTCGCCAACCTGCTGCCGGAAGACGCGGTCGAGATGATGCTGCGGGTGACGGGCGAGGCGGACTACCCGGCGCGCATCGTCTCGCTGCGGCGCTTCTACGGCCTCACGCCGGAAGAGCTGATCGACCGGGCGCTGGAGCTCAGGGGCCGCAGTCGCGACAGGCTCCGCCTCGGCATCATCAAGGTGGTGGCGGACGGCTCGATCCAGGGCTTCTCCGCCCGGTTGCGCTGGCCCGGCTACTACAACGGCGCGCCGGAAGGTCTCTGGTACATCCCGCCGGAGCACCTGCTGGAGATCTACGAGCGCGCGCTCGCCGCCGGCCTCCAGGTCCACACCCACACCAATGGCGACGAGGCGACGGACCTGGCGCTCGACTGCATGGAATCCGCGCTCCGCAAGCATCCCGCGCCCGACCACCGCTTCACGCTCCAGCATTGCCAGCTTGCCGACGCCGCGCAGTTCCGCCGCATCCGCGCGCTCGGCATGTGCGTCAACCTGTTCCCCAACCACCACTATTATTGGGGCGACCAGCACTACGCCGTCACGGTCGGGCCAGAGCGCGCCGAGCGGATGAACGCCTGCGCGACCGCGCTCCGGGAGGGCGTGCCGCTCGCGATCCACTCCGATGCGCCGGTCACGCCGCTCGGCCCGCTCTTCACCGCCTGGTGCGCCGTCAACCGGCAAACCGCATCCGGCCGCACCCTCGGCGAGAACGAGCGAATCGGCGTCGCCGACGCGCTCCGCACCATCACCCTGGGCGCTGCTTACACGCTCGGCCTCGACGGCGAGGTGGGCTCCATCGAGACCGGCAAGCGCGCCGATTTCGCCGTGCTGGAGGACGACCCGGAGACCGTCGGCGGCGAACGGCTGAAAGATGTGCGCGTCTGGGGCACCGTGCAGGGCGGGCGCATCTTCCCGGCGGCAGAGCTTTAGCCGTGACCGCCGCCGGCCCGCTGCCCGTCACCGTGGTCGGCGGCTATCTGGGCGCCGGCAAGACGACCCTGGTCAACGGCATGCTCCGGCAGGCGAACGGCAGGCGGCTCGCCGTCATGGTCAACGAATTCGGCGCGCTGCCCATAGACGCAAGCCTGGTCGAGGCGGCGGACGACCGCATCGTCAGCCTGGTCGGCGGCTGCGTGTGCTGCAGCTACGGCGAGGACCTGGTGTCCTCGCTCGTCATGCTCGCCGCGCTGGAGCCGAGGCCCGACCATGTGCTGCTGGAGGCGAGCGGCGTCGCCTTTCCGGGCGCCATCGCCGGCACGGTCGGCCTGCTCCAGGGCTTCGCGCTCGACGGCGCGGTCGTGCTGGCCGACGCCGAGACCGTGCGCGGTCGGGCCGGGGACCGCTATCTCGGCAGCACCGTCCGGCGGCAGTTGGCCGAGGCCGACCTCATCCTGTTGAACAAATGCGACCTTGCGGGCGACGCGGACGCAGCGGAAGCCTGGCTGGGCGAAGCGGCCCCGGAGGCGCGGGTTGTGCGCACGGTGCAGTCCGACGCGCCCATCGACATCGTGCTGGGCGCCTGGACGGGCCGCGCCGCCCTGCTGCCGGCAGGCGGCGGCCCGTTCGACCACACGCACGGCTACGCGACGGCCGCGCTCGACCCGCCAGAGGAAGCCGAGCCGGAAGCGCTCGCCCGCATTCTCGCCGACCCCGCCCACGGCCTGTTGCGCGCAAAGGGCTTCATGCGCCGCCCCGGCGGCGGAATGGCCGCGATCCAGACCGTCGGCAACCGCTGGTCCGTCTCCGAAGCACCCCCCAACGCCCCCGCCGGCCTCATCTGCATCGGCCTGGAAGACCGGACAGACTTCGCCGCCCTCAGGCGGGCGGCCGGTTGCACCTGATACCAACGATCACCGGTCAGAACCGGGGCCGGTAGCCATCGGAAAACTCATTCCGCGCGCCGACGCGCATTCGGAACTTCCGTCGACCCGGTCTCATCTTGAATGAACGCAAGCAATATGCTAGCAAAATGCTGTTATCGAGCGGGAGCGCAATTTATGGCCACCATCACCGTGCGTAATGTCGATGACAAGCTGGTTGCCGCTCTGAAGGCCCAGGCGAAAACGAACCAGCGCTCGCTGGAAGGGGAGATACGCCATCTTCTCGCCCAGCAGGTGCTGCGCCACGCCCGCCTCGAAGACTTCCGCGAACGCACCGCACGCCTCGCGGCGCTCACCGCCGAGCGCCCCCAGACAGACAGCGTCCTCCTCCTGCGTGAGGACCGCGATCGGTGAAGGCGGTCGTCGACGCCAGCGTTGCGGTCAAATGGTTGTTCACCGAAGACGGAACTGTCGAGGCGCGGCAGCTTCTGGCCCACCGGATTGTGCTGCACGCTCCGGATTTCATTCTGACCGAGGCCGCCAACGTGATCTGGAAGAAGGCCCGGCGCCGGGAAGTAGCAGACGCACAACCCTACCTTCACGAACTCGCCCGCCTGGGCGACCTCGTCTCGTTGGTCCCGGCCGCGGAGCTTGTTATCCACGCCACCGCCATCGCCCTCCGGATCGACCATCCGGTTTACGACTGCCTCTATCTCGCCTGTGCGGAGGTCGAGGAAGCGCCGCTGGTCACGGCCGACCGCCGGCTGCGCGACGCCGCCCGGAACCGGGCGGACCCGGACGTCTGGCTTATCTCCGATCCCGAAACGGGCAGGCGCATAGCAAGCGCCGCTACCGGTCTCGTCATTCGGGAAACAACTGTCCACGACCTGATCGCCGCCCACTCGATTTTCAGCGACACCGTGGCTCCTGTCGTCGACCATGTCCCCCACCGCTCTGGCGGTCCCGTAATCCTGACCCCGGAACACCGGGACGCCTATCTCAAGACGCCCGCATTTCGGCGCCTGGCGAAGCTCATCGGCGATCTGTCCTACGAAGAGCGCATCGACCTGATGGCGCTCGCCTGGTACGGCGGCGAAATTCCCGCTTCCACCCCCTGGTCGCATTTCCTGGACCATGCCTACCGCGCGGGTATCGACGATCCCCATTACGAAGCGGGGCTGGGGCGTTACTGGCAGGCCGGGCTGGACCGGCTTCGCAGCAAAACGCCGGAGATCGCCTGAAAGCAAACGCCGCCGGGAAAACGGCCCTCCTCATGGTGGCCGGCTACTGCGCCCCTGCCGCATGGCGGCCCGCGCGGCGGCCGAAGACGGCGCCGCGCATGACGGAGGTGGCGCCCGTATAGTCGCCGTAGAAGAGGCCTGCGGTCTCGCCTGCGGCGTAGAGGCCGGGGATCGGGTCGCCGTCGAGGTCTATCACACGCCCGTGGGTGTCGATGCGCAGGCCGCCGAAGGTAAAGCAATTGGCGCAGATCATCGGCCAGGCGCGGAAGGGCGGCCTCAGCAGCGGCCGCGCCCAGTTGCTCTTCGGCGGCGCCAGGCCCCGCGTGGCGAGGCCGTCCGGCCCGTCCGGGCGGAAGGCCGATATGTCCTGCGGGCAGGCGGCGTTGTAGGCGCCGAGCGTGGCCGCGAGCGCCTGCGGGTCGAGGACGGCGGCCCCCCCCAGCGCCTCCCCACCCTTCGCCTTCCGAGCGGCCCGGGGCCCCTGCCCCCCGCCCCCCGCCAGTGCGGCGCGTCGTCGAGTGCCGCGTCGAACACTGCCCAGGCGAGGCCCTGCGGCTGCTCCAGCACGGCGCGCGCCACCCGTTCATAGCCCGCATCCACCGGCCCGGCCGCCTCGTCCGTGAAGCGCTCGCCCTCGCGATTCACCAGCACGCCGTAGCCGTAATGCAGCACCACCGGCTCGATGGCGCCCGAGCGCGGATCGACCGGCTGCGCGTGAAAGGCGCCGTACTCGCCGGCCGGCGCAGCGCCGGCTGCGAGGCCCATCGCCACGCCCTCGCCGCGATTGTAGTAGCCGCCCTTCGCGACCGGCCGGGTCCATTGCGCCTTCGGCCCCAGATAGCGCGCGAGCATTTCGGGATTGCCCTCGAAGCCGCCCGAGGCCAGAACGACCCGACCCATGAAGCGGCAGGGCCGGCCCCGCTTCACGGCCTCCACGCCGACGATCTCTCCCTCGTCGTCGCGGACCAGGCCGCGCGCAGCGGTCTCGTAGAAGATCGAGGCGCCACGCCGCTCGGCTTCCGCCGCCAGCGCTTCCACCAGCGCCAGGCCGCCGCCCACCGGCGCAATCCTTGTGGTGGACTGGTAGGGAAAATATGTGGGCAGGAAGTCCCAGCGCACGCCGAACCCCTCCAGCCAGCGGAGCGCCGGGCCGGCATCGTCGCCCCAGACGCGGATCAGCTCCGGGTCGGTGAAGCCGAAGGCCCGGAGCGGGCGCGGCCAGTCCTCGTACGGACGTCCCGCATCCTTCACGAATTCCGGGTCGAAATGCCCGCCGGCATTGCCCGCCAGCCTCTCGTCGAAATCCTCCGAGACCGTGTCATGGTCCCGCATCCGCCAGAAGCTTTCCGTGTAGCGGGTGTTGCCGCCCCGCTCCTCGCGCGCCGCGCGCTCCAGCACCGCCACCCGCGCGCCCGCCTCGAGCGCAGAAACAGCTGCCGAGAGGCCGGCAATGCCCGACCCGACGACCACAATATCGAAAGAATCGCTCATGGGGCCGGATCATAGCCCGGACGGCGGCCCGGCCGCACGACCGCCCTTGCCTCCCCGGCGGGCGGCGGCGAAAGTGTCGGGCATGACCGTGCGCAACCCCCTTGCCGCAACCGATATCCGCATCCGCGGCGCCTGGGAGCGGGCGATCCCGCTTCGGCTCGTGCCCTATTCGCGCCTCGCCCGCTGGGACCGGCCGATCGGGGCCTGGCTGCTGCTGCTGCCCTGCTGGTGGGGCACGGCGCTGGCGGCCGCGGCCGCGCCCGGCTTCTCCGCGCTCGACACGCTCATGCTTGTCGCGCTGTTCGCGGTCGGCGCGCTGGCCATGCGGGGCGCGGGCTGCACCTATAACGACATCGTGGACCGGGACTATGACGCCCGCGTCTCGCGCACCGCGATCCGCCCGCTGCCGGCGGGGCATACGACCGTCTTCCGCGCCTGGGCGTTCATCGTCCTGCAAGGCGCGGTCGGACTCGCCGTGCTGCTGGCGCTGGAGCCGGGCGCGATCCTGGTCGGCATCGGTTCGATCCCGCTGGTGCTGGCCTACCCCTTCATGAAGCGCGTGAACCACTGGCCGCAGGCCTGGCTCGGCCTCACCTTCAACTGGGGCGCGCTGGTCGGCTGGGCGGCCGTTCACGGCGAGGTCTCGGGCCCGGCCTATGCGCTCTATGCCGCCGGCATTGCCTGGACCCTCGGCTACGACACCGTCTATGCCCACCAGGACAAGGAGGACGACGCGCTGGTGGGCGTCAAATCGACGGCGCTGTTGTTCGGCGCACGGACCCCGTTCTGGGTCTCCGGGTTCTACGCCGCCGCGCTCGTCCTGCTGGCGCTCGCGGGCTGGCTGGCGCACCTCGCCTGGCCGTTCTTCGCCGGCCTTGCGGTCGTTGCGGCGCAGTTCGCCTGGCAGGTCCGCAGCCTCGACATCGACGACCCGGACCGTTGCCTCGCCATCTTCAAGTCCAACCGCCTGGCCGGCCTGCTAGTGCTGGCCGCCATCGCGCTCGGCATGGCGGCCTAGCCCGAGCGCCGCCTCCAGCGCGTCGCCGATGCGCCGGGCCCAGAGGGCGGCGCCGGCCTCGTCGCGGATGAGGTCGTTGCGGATCTCCAGGCCGATATGCGGGATGCCGCGCGGCTCGGCATGGCGCCGGGTCGTGTAGCCGCGCCGGGACCGGCCGGAATAGGGAAGATTGTCGCCGACGAGGACGCCGTCCTCCGCCGCCAGCGCCGCCATGAAGGGCCGGGCAAGCCCTTCGCTTTCGTTCCAGAAGGTGCCCACATGCCAGGGCCGCGGCTCGCCGCCGGCCAGCCGCGGCGTGAAGCTGTGGACCGACACGAACGCCCGGGGCGCAAGGCAGCCGTCCAGCATGTCCTCGATCGCGGCGTGGTAGGGCTCGAACAGCACATCCCGCCGCCAGGCGCGCGCGGCCGCATCGAGGCCCCGGTTGCCGGGCACCGCCACGCCGTCGCTCTCCTCCAGGATCGAGGTTGGATCCTCGGGATCGCGGTTGCAGTCTATGGCGAGGCGCGAATAGCCGGACCGGACCGCCGGGGCGTCGAAGCGCGCCGCCAGCAATTCGAAGACATCGGCCGCGCCCGGGTCCCAGCCGATATGGTCGCGCAGCTTGGCCTCGGAAATCCCGAGGTCGCCGAGGCGCGCCGGCAGGGCATGGCTCGCATGGTCGCAGACGAATACGACCGGCGAGGCCGCCCGGCCGGGCCTCGATTCGAAGGGCGGCGGGTCTCCGGCGGCGAGCGTCACATGCGCCTCCCGCCTTCCGCAGAGCTTGCGGCCGGGGCAGGATGAGTGCCGCCCGCAGCCGGGAGACCCCGATGTCCGCCGACGATGCCGACCTGCCGATTGTCGATGCCCACCACCATCTCTGGGACCTGGAGGCGCTTCGCTATCCCTGGCTTTCCGGCCCGGAGCCGCACGAATTCTTCCTCGGCGACCTTGCCCCGCTCAAACGGAACTACCTCCCGGCCGACTACCGCCGCGACGCCGCCGGCCACAATGTCGTCGCGACCGTCCATGTCGAGGCGGAGTGCGACCGGAGCCTTCAGGTCGAGGAGACGATCTGGGTGGACCGCATCGCCGAAGAGCACGGCATGCCGGCCGCCATCGTCGGCCATGCCTGGTTCCACCGGGAGGACTGCGCGGAGGTGCTGGAGCGCCACGTTTCAGCCTCCCGCCGCTTCCGGGGCGTGCGCTCTAAGCCGGTAACGGCGGCCCGGCCCGGCCTCTCGGTGCGCGGCCGGCCGGGCTCGATGCAGGACGAGAACTGGCTTGCCGGCCTCGCGCTCATGGAACGCTACGGCCTTTCCTGGGACCTGCGCGTGCCGGCCTGGCACCTGGAGGAGGCGGCGGAGGTGGCCCGCGCCTTCCCCGGCGTTGCCATCGTGCTGAACCATACCGGCTTTCCGTGGGACCGCTCGCCGGAAGGGCTCGACCTCTGGCGGCGCGGCATGGCGGCGCTGGCCGGGTGCCCCAATGTCTCCGTCAAGCTCTCCTGCCTCTGCCTGCCAGACGGGCCCTGGCGGGAGGAGGAGAACGGCCCGCTGGTGCGCGAAACCGTCCGCCTGTTCGGCGCCGAGCGCTGCATGTTCGCCAGCAACTTCCCCGTGGACGGGCTCAGGATCGGCTATGGCGACATGATGAGCGCCTACAAGCGCATGGTCCGGGACCTGCCCGAACCGGACCGGCGCGCGCTCTTCCACGACACCGCCGCCCGGTTTTACCGGCTGGACGGCTGAGGCCGGAGCCTCGGTTCGGAGCATTTCCATTGGCGGAGCTGTATCCGGAGCCCGCCGGCAAGGCCCCCCGGAGCCCCGACCGACGCCCCCGGCGGGCTGCGATACAGCCGCGAATATTACACCAGGTCGATTCCGGGCCGCCAGAGCGGAAAACCGCGGGCGGAGAAGGAGTGCATGGGCGGCGCCGTGCGGTTGCGCCGCCCATGCAGCGGCAAGGAGGGACGGAGGAGGTCCTTCCTGCCGTTACCTGAACTCGGCCTCCGGCTCGTCCGGCTCAGCCGTCGTAATCGACGCGGTCCGCCATCCTGCCGGCTTCCTCGCGCAGCTCCGCCACGCGCGACAGCGACAGGGCGTCGGCCTTGAAGACGGCGAGGTTCCCGGACCCCGCGACATCGGCGCTTACCGGATATTCGCCGTTCACGCGGGCATAAATGCCCTGGCCTTCCCTGCTGGACAGGAACTCGAGCAGGGCGATGGCATTAGCCCGGTTGGGCGCGCCTTTCACCAGCGAGGCTCCGGAGATGTTGACATGCGCGCCGCGCCCGGCCTGGTTCGGGAAGACGACGCGCACCGAATCGGCCCAGGGCTTCTGCTTCGGGTCGTCGAGCATCTTCTGGAAGTAATAGTGGTTGCCGATGGAGACATCGCACTGGCCGGCGTGGATCGCCTTCACCTGGGCGCGGTCATTGCCCTGCGGCCGGCGGGCGAGGTTCTCCTTCAGGCCGGTCAGCCATTCCTCGGCCTTTTCCTTGCCGTGATGGGCGATCATCGAGGCGGTCAGCGCGACCATGTACACATGCTTTCCGCTGCGCGTGCAGATGCGCCCCTTCCATTCCGGATCGACGAGCTGCTCATAGGTTGCGATGCCCCCTTCCGGAACGCGGTCGCGCGACACGAAGAACAGGCGTGCGCGGGTCGTCAGCCCGTACCAATTGCCGTCCGGGTCCCGAAGCGAGGCAGGGATGTTGGCGGCCAGCGTATCGGTCTTGACGGGTTCCACGACGCCGGCCCTCATCGCATCGTGCAGCCGGCCGATATCCACGGTGAAGACCAGGTCTGCCGGGCTCGCCTCTCCCTCGTTCTTCAGGCGCTCGATCAGGCCCTTCTTCGCAAAAATGACGTTCACCTCAATGCCGGTCTTGTCGGTGAATGCCTTGAACAAGGGCTCAACGAGGAAGGGCTGGCGGTAGGAATAGACATTCACTTCCGCTGCCTCTGCCGACATGGCCGGGGTGACGGCAATTCCCGCGGCCGCTGCGAGTCCCAGGAGCCGATTTCGCATGGGTTCCACTCCCCGTTGCAATGCGAGTAATAGTCATTCGCAACCACGAGATTAGCACAGCCAAACACAATATGCGAATGCTTCGCATTATCGAGACAAATTGGCGCACCGAGCCGGGCGACCGGCCGGCGGCGCAGGACAACCGGAGCGGGTCCCCGCCCTTCCGGCCCCGGACGGCGGGACCGCCGTTTACGCCGCCGCGGCGGTATCCGGCGTGAGGTGGCTCACCTTCGGCAGCACCTCGTTCATCAGCAGCCCCATCGAGGTGTGCCAGGCTTCCGGCTTGTCGGCATAGTCGAAGCAGAACAGCAGCAGCTGCCCGAAGCCGCCGACATCGTCATAGACCGCCTCCAGCTTCTCGGCGACGGTCGCCGGCGAGCCGACGAGCCAGTTGTGCTTCGCGCAATATTCCGGCGTCACGTCGCTGTCCGGCACGTCCTGGTCGTGCTTCAGGAACTCCAGGAAGCCGAAATTGCCGAGCAGCGGCAGGAAATAATCCCCCATCATCCGGCCCATCATGTCGCCGACCGAGAGCCGCCAGGCTTCCTCGTCCGTCTCGGCGACGAAGACCTCGCGCACCATCCGCCACTCCCTGCGGCTGGGCGTGCGCCCGGACTTGCGCGCGCCTTCCTCGACCGCATCCCAGTGGCTGCCGACATAGGCCGGGTTCAGGTTCAGGCTCATCGGCAGGAAGCCGCGCTCGCCCGCCAGCTTGAGCGTGTCGGAGTTCTTGGAGAGGCCGGCCACGCCGATGGGCGGGTGCGGCTTCTGGAGGGGAAACAGGTGCGGGCGCAGGAAGCCGAACATCTCCGCGCCCTTGGTCACATGCCAGAACTTGCCCTTGTAGTCGAACTCGGGCTCGTCCGACCAGAGTCGCAGGATGATGTCGAGCGCCTCGCGCGTCATGTCGCGGTTCTCGCCGGACATGCCATCGACATTGAACATCTGCCAGTCGCTCGGCAGCCCGCTTGCGGCCACGCCGAAATTGAGCCGCCCCTGGCTCAGCCGGTCCATCATCGCGATCCGGTTGGCGAGTTCCGCCGGGTGGTGGTAGGGCAGCAGGAAGCCGCCGGGGCCAAGCCGGATGTTCTCCGTCTGCCGCAGGCCCTCGATCACCAGGAAATCGGGCGCGGGATGCGGCTCCCAGGGCGCCGTGTGATGCTCGCCGATCCAGCCTTCGGTAAAGCCGAGCTCGTCCGCCCAGCGGATATGCTGAAGGTCCCATTCGTGGCCCTCGCGCAGGTCGCGCTCAGGCGGGTGCGAAGGCATGCTGAAAAAGCCGATCTCCATCGGGGGCGTATCCTTTTGTCATCGCTGTGCCGGCGCCCGGCCGCTGCCCGAAACTTTCGGGGGCCGGGCGCGCGGTGTCAATCGGCGTCGGGCGCGCGCACGAGCCAGCGATGGGCGGAGAAGGAGACCAGCCCACAGGCCGCCACGGTCAGCGCCAGCGGCAGCGCGGTGCCGTCGTGGAACTGGCCGACCGCGAGGCCCGATATCGTGCCAAGCGCGAAATGGCCCGCGCCGATGAGCGCGATGACAGTGCCGGCAAGCTCCGGCTTGTCGGCCGTGGCGATGACGATGGTGTTGGCGGCGATCAGGTTGAGCGCGAACATGAAGCAGAGCAGCGCCGCGACGATGGCGACGAGGCTTCCCGGCAGCAGCAGCACGGCGAGAATGAGGGCCAGGCCCGCCGCCAGCAGCAGGACGGTGCCGCGCGCCATCATGCCGGCGGGCCCGAAGCGCCCGACCAGCCGGCGATTGGTGAAAGCGCCGGCCATGATCGCCCCGATATGGACAGGAAGGGCGTGCGGGAGATATAGGCGAACATGCGGGCAACCGCGCCGCCGCTCGCCAGCGCGCAGCCGAGTGTCTGCCGTTCCGAGACGAGGCGGCCGTAATTGAGGAAAATCGAGCCGAGGCCGGCGCGGGAACGCATCTCCGGCGGCCGCGTCTCCGGCAGCAGAAAGACGACCGCCAGCAGCGCCAGCCCGCCCCAGCCCGCCAGCAGCATGAAGATCGCGCGCCAGTCCGCGAACTGGAGCACCTGCGCGCCGAGCGAGGGCGCCAGCAGCGGCGCCGCACCCATGATGAGCATGAGCGTGGACAGCATCCGCGCCGCTTCCGCCCCGCTGTGGCGGTCGCGCACCGAGGCCCGCGCGATCACCGTGGCCGCCCCGCCGCCGAGCGCCTGGAAGAAGCGCGCCGCGGTCAGCGCCCCGATGTCCGGCGCGAAGGCCGCCCCGACGCTCGCCACGAGATAGACCGAGACGCCGAAGAGCAGCATCGGCCGGCGCCCGTAGCGGTCCGAGAGCGGGCCGTAGAGAAGTTGCCCGATGCCGAAGCCAACGAAGAAAGCCGAAAGCGTGAGCTGCACG
>MPNF01000050.1 GCA_002238885.1 Alphaproteobacteria bacterium bin95
AGAGGACGGTCCAGAAGGCCTGTAGGCCGGGTTCTGTACCGCCCGTTTCCGGGCGGCGACGGCCATTCGTCTGGGACGCCCGTCTCCGGACGCCTCGAGCGACCAACCCGAGCAGCGGGCGCGGAGGCCGCCGGCCGGAACGATGCGTCCCGGCCTGCCGCTCCTATTCGGTCTTGCTCCCGGTGGGGTTTACCTTGCCGGCCCCGTTGCCGGGGCCGCGGGGCGCTCTTACCGCCCCGTTTCACCCTTGCCGACCGGCGGGGCGCACCCTGCGGGCCGGCGGTTTGTTTTCTGTGGCACTTTCCCTGGGGTCGCCCCCGCCGGGCGTTACCCGGCACCGTTCCTCCGTGGAGCCCGGACCTTCCTCACCGGGCGCGATGCCCGGCGCGGCCGTCCAGCCTTCTGGACCGAACCTGTATTCAGGCGCTTTCGAGCTCCTCGCGCAAGAGGGCGAGTTCCAGCCATTCCTCTTCCAGCGCGGCGAAATCCGACCGCGCCTTGTCAAGAAGCTCGGCCGCACGGGCGAATTGCCCGGGGTCGCGCGCATAGAATCCGGGATCGGCCAGCGTCCGCTCCAGTTTCGCGGCACGAGCCTCCGCGTCCAGCATTGCTCCGGGCAATTCCTCCCAGCGCCGCTGCTGGCGGAAGCTCAACTTGTTAGCCGGGCGGCGCGGCCGCGCCGGTGCGGCCTTCGGCTGCGGCTTCGCTTCGGTCTGCTGCTGCACGGAAGGTCGGGCGCGGCGGTAGTCGTTGTAGCCGCCGGCGAATTCATGCGCCGTGCCGTCGCCCTCCAGCGCGATGACGCTTGCGACGGTCTTGTCGAGGAAGTCCCGGTCATGGCTGACCAGGATCAGCGTGCCCTCGAAATCGCCCAGCACGTCCGTGAGCAGGTCGAGTGTGTCCATGTCGAGGTCGTTGGTCGGCTCGTCCAACACCAGAAGGTCGCATTTGCGCGCGAGCGTGCGTGCGAGCAACAGCCGGTTGCGCTCGCCGCCGGACAGCGACCCGACCGGGCTCTCGACCTGGTCGAAATCGAACAGGAAGTCCTTCAGATAGCCAACCACATGGCGGGGCCGGCCGCGCACGAAGACGGTATCGCCGCCTTCCGGACAGAGCGTGCGTTTGAGCGTGGCGTCGAGGTCGAGCACGGCGCGACGCTGGTCGAAATAGGCGGATTGCAGGGTCGCGGACCGGCGGACCTTGCCGGAATCGGGTTTCAGGTCGCCGATCAGCATACGCAGCAGCGTCGTCTTGCCGGCGCCGTTCGGCCCCAATATGCCGATCCGGTCGCCGCGCAGTATGCGAGTGTCGAAGCCCTCGACGATCGTCCGGCCGGCATATTGCTTGGAGATGTTCCGGGCCTCTATCGCCATGCGGCTCCTGATTTCGCTTTCCTCGAGCACGATGCGCGCACGCTGCGGGGCGCCGAGCATTGCTGCCCGGCGTTCGCGCATGTCGTTGAGTGCGGCGAGTCGGCCCTGGTTGCGCTTGCGCCGCGCGGTGATGCCGCGATGCAGCCAGCGCGTCTCCTCCGCGATCCGCTTGTCCAGCTTTTCCTGCTGCCGCAGTTCCTCCGCCACCACAGCTTCCGACCATTCCTCGAAGGCGGTGAACCCCCGGCCCGTCTGGCGCAGCCGGCCGCGCTCCAGCCAGAGGATTCGGTCGGTGACGCCGGCCAGGAAACGGCGGTCATGGCTGACAACGACAACCGCGCCCTCATAGCTGCGCAAGAGGCGCTCCAGCCACTCGATGGCGGGCAGGTCGAGATGGTTGGTCGGCTCGTCCAGCAGGAGGATATCCGGCGCGATGGCCAGCACGCGTGCAAGCTCCGCCCGCCGGCTTTCGCCGCCGGAAAGCGTGGCCATGCGCCGGTCCGGGTCGAGGTCGAGCCGGTCCAGCATCGCCGCGACGGCGTGGTCGGGAGCGGGCGGGCCGTCGTCCGGCGGACGGCGCGCATAGTCGCCGACAAGCGCTTCGGCATCGACCGGCGGGTCCTGGTGCAGATAGGCGATGCGGATGCCGGGCTGGGCGTAGCGCTCGCCGAGGTCGAGTTCGAGCTCGCCGGCTATCACCTTCATCAGGGTGGACTTGCCGCAGCCATTGCGCCCGATCAGGCAGGCGCGGTCGCCGCGCGCGATGCCGAAGCCGACATCGGCGAACAGACTAGCGCCGCCGAATCCGAGCTCCGCATCGCGCAGGGTGAAGATCGGCGGGCCGGCCACCGGAAACCGTCAGGCGTTGAGTTTCGCGGCGAGCCGGACGGTCTCCCGGACGACCCGCCGGACCGCTGCGGCGTGGGGATCCTCGGCGAGCGCGCCGTCGCTGTTGAAGGCATCGCCGGCTCGTGCAACGGCGTGCTGCGCCGGCGCGACGATGACGCCGATGCCGGACAGGATCTGCCGCACATGGACGAGGCCCCGCAAGCCGCCGAGCGGCCCGGGCGATGCCGCCATGAGGCCCGCGACCTTGCCCGTGAACCAGACCAGCGGCGGCTGCCCGGCAACGGGTCGGGACACCCAGTCGATGGTGTTCTTCAGGAGCGGCGAGATCGAGCCGTTATATTCCGGGGACGCGATCAGGAAGCCGTCATGGGCCAGGAACAGCTCCTTCAGCCGGGCTGCGCCGGCCGGCAGGCCCTCATCGGCTTCAAGGTCGCCATTGTAGAGCGGCAGGCCGAAATCGGCGAGATCGACCGGCACGGCCGCTGCCCCCGCAGCTTCGGCCTCGCGCGCCGCAAACCGGGCCAGCCGGGCATTGAACGACTCCCGACGCACGGACCCCGCAAAGACAAGCAATCTGGCAGTCACAGGCGGACGATCTTCCCGGGATTCATGATGTTCTTCGGGTCGAGCGCGCGCTTGATGGCGCGCATCGCCGGCAGCGCCGAGGGATGCTCTGCCTCGAGCCAATGGATCTTGCCGTAGCCGATTCCGTGTTCGCCCGTGCAGGTGCCGCCCATGGCGAGCGCCCGTCGCACCAGGCGTTCATTGAGTTCGGTCGCGATCCGCACTTCCTCGGCATCCTCCGTCTTTATGACGAAGATCACATGGAAATTGCCGTCGCCTACATGGCCGACGATGGGCGTCGGGAAGGGTGCGGAGGCGAGGTCGGCCCGCGTCTCGGCAATACACTCCGCAAGCCGCGAGATCGGCACGCAGACGTCGGTCGGCCAGCCTTCGCAGCCGGGGCGCAGCGCAATCGCGGCGAAGAAGGCGTCGTGGCGCGCCTGCCAGAGCCGGTTGCGCTCCTCCGCGGTCGTGGACCAGGCGAAGTCCGAGCCGCCGAACTCCTGTGAGATGGCGCCCGTCGCCTCGGCTTGCTCGGCGACCCCGGCCGGCGTGCCGTGGAACTCGAAGAAGATATGCGGGGAGGGCGCATAGTCGAGTTTCGAATAGCGGTTGCAGGCGTCCATCTGCGCTTCGTCGAGCAGCTCGATCCGCGCGACCGGGATGCCGGACTGGATCGTCAGGATGACGGCGTCTACCGCAGCGTCCACCGAGGGGAAGGCGCAGACCGCGGAGGCGATACTCTCCGGGATGCCGTAAAGGCGAAGGTGGATGCCGGTGACGATCCCGAGCGTGCCCTCGGAGCCGATATAGAGGCGCGTGAGGTCGTAGCCCGCCGAAGACTTGCGCGCGCGCGTTCCCGTCTGGATCAGGCGTCCGTCCGGCAAAACGACTTCGAGGCCCAGCACATTCTCGCGCATGGTGCCGTACCGCACCGCGTTGGTGCCGGAGGCCCCGGTCGCCACCATGCCACCGAGCGAAGCGTCGGCGCCGGGATCGATAGGAAAGAACAGGCCGGTGTCGCGCAGCTCCTCATTGAGCCGCTTGCGCGTGACGCCCGGTTCGATGAAGCAGGTCATGTCCTCGTCGTGGACGGCGCCGATCCGGTCGAGGCCGGTCAGGTCGATAGTGATGCCGCCCCCCAGCGCACCGATATGGCCTTCCAGCGAAGTGCCCGCCCCGAAGGGCACGATCGGCGTGCCGGACTCATGGCAGGCGCGAACGATCTCCTGCACTTCCTCCACCGTCTCCGGGAACACGACGGCGTCCGGCGGGTGCGGTGCATGGAAGGTCGCATCCTTGCCGTGATGCCCGCGCACCGCCTCGGAGGTGCTAAACCGCGTACCGAATCGCTCCTTGAGGGCGACGAAACTCATTTGGCGCAGATCGCCTCGATCTCGACCACCATCGCCGGGTCGGCAAGGCCGGCCACGAAGAGCAAGGTGGAGGCCGGCGGGCTGTCGCCGAGAAAGGCGGCCCGGCTCTCGCGGTAATAGCCGATATCCTCGCGGCGGGTCAGGAACACGTTGACCTTGACGATATTCTCCCTGGAGAGGCCTGCCGCTTCCAACTGCAGGCCGAGATTGACCCAGACCTGATCGATCTGGCCGTGCGCATCCTCGACGAGGGAGCCGTCGGGCCGGATGCCCACCTGGCCGGCAATATGGACCCAGGTCGCGCCCGCCGGCGCTTCCACCGAATGCGAATAGCCGCGCGGGGCGTGGACAGTGTCGGGACTGCGTCTCGTCAGCATGGCGTTTCCTTTCTTCCCCGGGCGAACGGGCAGTGGCCGACAGATAGCATATCGGACGGCATCGGACACGGCTTCCCCGGCGGCCGACCGCGCAAAAAGAAAGCCCGCGGCCGGCTTGCGCCGGCCGCGGGCGATTTGCCGAGGGCTAGGCCGCTAGTTTAGCAGCTTCGCGTCCTCTTCCTCGATCTCCATCTTCGCCTGGGCGATCGACTCCTCAAGCAGCTTCAGCCACTTGTCGCCGAAGCGCTCCACATACCACTGCTTCAGCGGCTGGACGGACTCGACGAACTGCGCCTTCTCCTCCGGAGTCGGCACATAGACCTGGCCGCCCTTTTCCTTGAAGGCGGCATAGCCGGCGAGCGCCGTGAACTTCGGATCGTCCGAGGCCATCGACGTCATGTGATGGAAGCCCGACGCGACGATCTTCCTGAGGTCGGGCGAGAGGCCCTGAAGGAAGTCGTCGTTCATCCACCAGAACAGGAACATGTAGGCGTGGTGGTCGAGCGTCACGCGATTCAGGAACTCGTGGAACTTCATGTTCACGATGTCCGTGATGCCGTTCTTGGTGCCGATCACGACGCCGGTGGCGAGCGAGGTGTAGAGCTCCTGCCATGGAATCGGCGTCGGGTTGCCGCCCATCAGGTTCACCATCTCGACCTGCAGCGGCGACTCGATGGTGCGCATCTTCACGCCCTTGAGGTCGGCCGGGGTCCTGATCGTGACGTCGGTGGTGAAGAAGTCGCGCCAGCCGCCGGTGTTGTTGAGGCCCATGAGCCTCAGCGTGCCGGTCTTCTCGAGTACCGCCTTGCGCACCTCGTCCATGAACGGGCTCTTCATCACCTTCTCGGCAACGCGGTCGTTCGGGAACATGTAGGGCAGGTCGGTGACCTGGATTTCCGGGAAGATGTTGGCGATGCCGCCGACGGTCGTGCCCGTGATCTCACAGGTGCCGAGCTGGACCGACTCGAGACACTGGCGGAAATTGCCGCAAAGCTGACCGCCCGGGTAGATCTCGACCTCGACCGCCCCATTGGTCTGCGATTCGACGAAATTCTCGAAGACGAGCGACCCCTTGTGGTCCTCGTCGTCGGTCGAGCCGATATGGCAGATCTTGATGGTCGTATCCGCCGCGCCGGCCATGCCGGCTCCGCCGAGCGCGACGGCCAGGCCGAGCCCGGCCGAAGCAAGCAGTTCCAGATGCTTTTTCATCTTCCTCCTCCCCTTCGGAGACGTAGAAGCCGCAGGATTGCGGCAATGCGCCGGCCAATTGTTTTCAGGCCGGATGTTCTCCATCCGCCACCTCACACGAAGAAACTCGGCGCGTTTCTGGCGAAGCCGAGCCAGTAGGGCAGCGACATGGAGATGACCGGGAAATAGGTGACGACGAAGATCGCCAGGATTTCCACGGCCAGCAGCGGCAGCATCTCGAGCGCGATCACTTCGACCCGCAATCGCGAGATGCTCGACGCAACGAACAGGATCAGCCCCATGGGCGGCGTCGCCAGCCCGATGGTGAGGTTGATGCACATGATGACCGCGAAATGCAGCGGATCGACGCCGAGACCCGTCATGGTCGGCGCCAGGATCGGGCCGAGGATCAGGATCGCCGGCCCCGCGTCGAGGAACATGCCGACGACGAGCAGCAGCACATTGATGAAGAACAGCAGCAACAGCGGGTCTCTGGTGATGCTGAAGAAGAAGCTGGACAGGTGGACCGGCACCTGCGAGAGGCTGGCGATGGCGGCGAAGGCGGTGGCGGTGCCGATGATCAGCAGGATCGCGCCGGAAGTGACGGCCGCGTGGAGGAACAGGTCCGGCAGGTCGCGAAACTTCAGGGTGCGCAACACGATGAGGCTGATGAACAGCGCATAAAAGGCCGCCGCCGCCGCCGACTCGGTCGGCGTGAAGATGCCGCCGAGGATGCCGCCCAGGATGATGACGGGCGTCATCAGCGGCAGCACCGCGCCCCAGGCCGCAGTGCCGACTTCGCGGACGGTCGCGCGGCTGTGCGCCTTGGGGTAGTTGCGCCGCTTGGAGATGATCCCGGTCACCGACATCAGCATGAAGCCCACCATGAGCCCCGGGATGAGCCCGGCGGCGAACAGCCCGGCCACCGAGACATTCATGATGAAGGCATAGACCACCATGATGAGGCTCGGCGGGATGATCGGGCCGATGACCGAGGAGGCGGCGGTGATGGCGGCGGCGAATTTGCGGCTGTAACCGTCCTTCTCCATGGCCGGGATCAGGATCGAGCCGACCGCCGAAGTATCGGCGACGGCGGAGCCGCTGATGCCGGCGAACAGCATGCTGGTGACGATGTTGACGTGCGCGAGGCCGCCGCGCAGATGGCCGACCAGCGTGTTGGCGAAATTGACCAGGCTCATCGTGATGCCGGCCCGGTTCATTATCTCGCCGGTCAGGATGAAGAACGGGATCGCCAGCAGCGGGAACTGGTGGATGCCGGCGAAGGTGCGCTGGAAGAGCATCTTCAGGAAGATGGGCTTCTCGGCCAGCAGGAAGCCGACCATCGGCGCAAAGCCGAGTGCGAAGACGATCGGCATGCCGATGAACATCGCGGCCAGGAATATCCAGAAAAAAGTGACGCCCATGGGTTCCGCTCGCCGCCTCCGTTATTCCGCCCTGACCGCGTCCTGCTGCGTGAGCGTCGGCTTGGCATTGGCCGGGTCGATGACGCCCCGGAGCGCGTTGACCATGTATTCCAGCGCTATCATGGCGACGACGAAACTGCCGATCGGCATGCAGATATAGACATAGAAAATCGAGATATCGATCGTGGACGCGCGCTGGATGCGGGCGTTCCAGGTCATGAACGCCCCTTCCTTCACGAACACCACCATCAGCGCGATGATGCCGGCGAAGATCATCATGATGAGGAACTGCCGGATCCGTCCGCGCAACTGGCCCAGGATCACTTCGATGCCGACATGCGCGCCCATGCGCAGCCCGATGGGCGCTACGAAGAAGGTGAGCCACACCATGACGAACTTGGCGATCTCTTCCGACCAGGCCAGCGCGTCGTTCATCACGTAGCGCATGAACACGGCGATATCGACGATGATGAGCATGATGGCGAGCAGGGCGATGGCGAGCCACTTGAACGCCACGATCACGCGGTCGTTCACCCACGCAAGCCCGGTCTCAAGCCTTTCGAGCATCGCCGGGAATGACATCCGGATGGCGCCCCCTCTCCACTCCGTCTCGGTCGAGCCTAGAACAGACTTTCTAAGGCCGCAATCGGCCCGCCGAAACCGGCTTGCCGAAACCGTGGCCGGAGGCGGCCGATACGCCTATGATGAGCCGCATGACGGGAGAGGAGGCACGCGCATGAGCGAGCAGATCAAGGTTTTCTGGCGGCCCGGCTGAACCAGCTGCCTGCGAACCAAAGAGTTCCTCTCGGTCCGTGGGATCGAGTTCGACAGCATAGACGTGACGACGCACCCGACCGGTATGGACCAGCTGCGCGAGCTTGGCGCACGCTCGATTCCGGTCGTTTCGCGCGGCAATGATTTCGTTTTCGCCCAAGCGATCTCGGACGTGGTGGCGTTTCTTGGCCTCGACGAGGATGTGGGGCCGGAACTGACCATGCAGCAGCTGGCGGCGAAGCTCGACATGGTGCTGGCGGCTGCCGCGCGCTATGTGGCCCAGGTGCCGGACGACCGGCTCGGCGACAAGCTGCCCGGACGCGACCGCGCCTACCGGGTCCTGTTCCACCACATCTTCAACATCGCGGATTCGACGGTGGCGGCGATAGAAAGCGGCCGGCCGGTGAACTATGAAGACCTGACCGCGCTGCCGCCGGACGACATGCAGACCGTCGCCGACATCGTGGCCTATGGCGAGGGTGTGCGGGCGCGGGTCGCGCGATGGTGGGAATCGGGATCGAAGCCCGACCCGGTAGATACCTACTATGGCTCCCACTCGCTGCATGAGGTGTTCGAGCGCACCACCTGGCATCCGGCCCAGCATGTCCGCCAGCTCATGCTGATCCACGAGATGCTCGGCATCGAGACCGACGGCCCGCTTGGGGCCGAAGACTTCCGCGGCCTGCCGCTTCCCGAGCAGGTCTGGGACGGCTGAGCGCGGAGACGCCGCTGCAGGCCGCGTCGGTTCCCTTCCGGGAAGCGTTCGCGGCCTGGACGCGGATCGGGTTCGCTAGTTTCGGCGGGCCGGCGGCGCAGATCGCGCTCATGCACCGCGTGACGGTGGAAGAGAAGCGCTGGCTCGACGAGCCGCGTTTCCTCCATGCGCTCAATTTCTGCATGCTGCTGCCGGGGCCGGAGGCGCAGCAGCTCGCCACCTATGTCGGCTGGCTGCTGCACGGCATCCGCGGCGGCCTGGCGGCGGGCATTCTGTTCATCCTGCCGGGTGCGGTCGTCATGGCGGCGCTGGCGGCGGTCTATGTGCTTTACGGGCGCTTGCCGGCGGTCGAGGCGGCATTCCTCGGCGTGAAGGCGGCGGTGCTGGCCCTGGTGGTCGAGGCGCTGCTCCGGATCGGCGCGCGGGCGCTCAGGGATGGTTTCGCCTGGGTGCTCGCCTGCGGGGCGTTCGCCGCACTCTTCCTGTTCGACGTGCCCTTTCCGGCGGTGATCGCCGCGGCGGCGCTGCTGGGCGGCGCGACGACGTTCCTGCGCAAGGGGACCGAAGCCGGGGAGGAAGCACCCCCGGCCCGCTCGCGAGCCGCGCCCCGCACGGGCAGGCTCGCGCTCGTCCTGCTCGCCGCCTGGCTGCTGCCGACCGCAATCCTGCTCCTCTGGCTCGGCGGCGGGCATGTCTTCTCCGGCATCGCGGTCTTCTTCTCCAAGATGGCGGTGCTGACCTTCGGCGGCGCCTATGCCGTGCTCTCCTGGGTCGCGCAGGAGGCCGTGGCGGCAAGGGGCTGGCTCGCGCCGGGCGAGATGCTGGACGCGCTCGGGCTCGCCGAGACGACGCCGGGGCCGCTCATCCTGGTGGTGGAGTTCGTCGGCTTCCTCGCGGCATGGCGCGAGGCGGGCGGGCTCGACCCCCTCGTCGCGGGGCTGCTCGGCGCGGCGCTCACGCTCTGGGTCACCTTCGCACCCTGCTTCCTGTTCATCTTTGCCGGCGCCCCGCATGTCGAGCGGCTGCGCGGCCGGCCCGGATTGCAGGCCGCGCTTGCGGGCGTGACGGCCGCGGTGGTGGGCGTGATCGCCAACCTCTCCGTTTGGTTCGCGCTCAATGTGCTGTTCGCCGACGGTGCGCGGGCTGTGACGGGCCCGGTCTCCGTCTATCTGCCGGACCCGGCAAGCCTTGACTTCAAGGCGCTCGCGCTCGCCGTGCTGGCCGCTGCCGCGCTGTTCGTGCTGCGGCTCGGCGCGTTCCGCACGCTCGCCGCCGCCGCGCTCGCCGGCCTCGCGCTGTTCGCGGCGGGACTGTGATCAGCGGGCCTGCCGGGCGGCGATTGCCTCGGCGATGCGGAGCACGGCCTTGGCGCGTTCGGCGACCGGCACGTCCACCATCTTGCCGTCCACGGTGATCGCGCCTTCGCCGCGCGCCAGCGCCTCGTCATAAGCCTCGACCACACGCCGGGCCTCGGAGACCTCCTGCTCGGTCGGGCCGAACTCCTCATTGCAGACCCGCACCTGGTTCGGGTGGATGCAGGACGCGCCGCAGAGGCCCATCTTCTTCGACCGGCGGACGATGCGCCGAAAACCCTCGATGTCGCGGAACTCGGCGATGGAGCCGACGAAGCCCATCGGCAGGATGCCGGCCTCCCGCGCGCAGGCGACCACCTGCTGCTTCAGCCCGTAAAGCGTTTCCTCGTCGGCGGTCATGCCCATGGAGAGGCCGAAATCCTCCGAGCCGAGCGACAGCGAGACGCTGCGCGGGTCGGCATGCGCGATCTCGCGGAGGTTGAGGTAGCCCTTGGCGGTTTCGACGGCGATGCAAAGCCGGACCTGGCCTGCCGGGATGCCGCGTTCGGCTTCCAGCTCCGCCACCGTCTGGCTGAGCGCGACGACATGCTCGGCGCTGTCCACCATCGGGCAGAGCAGGCCGGTGAGCTCCGGGATGACGATGGCCTCGAGATCCCGCACCGCAAGGCGCCAGGGCCGGTTGATGCGCACCAGCGTGTCGATGCCCTGCGCCGCGAAGCCGCGCACGATGTCGGGCGCCGCGGCGCGGGCGGCCTCCTTGGCATTGGCCGCGACCGAGTCCTCCAGGTCGAGGATCAGCCCGTCGGCGCCGACGCCTGGGCCCTTCTCGATGAATTTCTGCGCCGTCGCCGGGATGAACAGCAGCGAACGCCAGACAGGCAGGCTCATATCGTGCCCTCCTCCTTGAGCCGGTCGAGGTCCAGACCGAGACCTCCCAGGATTTCCTCGTTATGCGCGCCGATTTCCGGCGCGGGCGTGCGGATGGCGCCCGGCGTGCCCGAAAGGCGCGGGATGACATTGTGCATGGGCAGGCGTCCAAGCTCGTCGTCGGGCAGGTTGACGATCACGCCGCGCTCCTGCGCGTGGCGGTCTTCCTTGAGTTGCGCGGCGGAATAGATCGGCCCCGCCGTCACGCCCTCGCGCTCGAAGACCTCCATCGCTTCGGCCAGTGTGCGCTCGGCGATGAAACCGCCGACGACGGCATCGACCTCCTCGCGGTTGGCCGAACGCGCGGCCTGAGTGTTGTAGCGCGGGTCGTCGCACATGTCGGCGCGCCCAATCGTGCGGAAGATGCGCATTGCCATCGACTGCATGGAGCCGCTCATGGCGATCCACTCGCCGTCCTTCGTCCGGTAGGCGTTGCGCGGCGAGGTGGTGTTGGAGGCGTTGCCGAGCCGT
>MPNF01000051.1 GCA_002238885.1 Alphaproteobacteria bacterium bin95
CCGCCGGCATCCCGGCCTCGCCGTGGCAGGGCATGTCGAAGGCGGTGCAGTCGAGCCTGCCGGAGAGGCAGCGCATGACTCCGCCCCACATCGTCCGGTCGAGGCCGACGCCGTGGATCAGCACCACGGGCGGGGCCTTGTCGGATGCCGATACGGTCATGCGAAGGCGGGCATCACTTCGTCAATGAACAGGCCGAGCGACTTCCGCTTCTCGCTGACCGGCATGCCGTTGTCGATCCACAGGCTGTACTGGTCGAACCCCATCGCTTCATAGGTCTTGAGGCGGGCGACCACTTCGTCCGGCGTGCCGACGACATTGTTGGCGCGCATCGCCTCGGGCGAGAAGATTTCGAGCTTCGCCATCTCCTCCTCCGAGAGCGGTTCGATCATGCCCTGGCTGATCGGCCGCTCGTTGCGGAACCAGGCGCCGAAATGGCAATAGAACCGGCTGAGCGCCTGCGCCCCCGCCGCTACCGCCTGCTCGTTGGCGCCGACATGGGTGTGGCGAAGCAGCATGATCTTCGGCCGCGGCACGTCCGGGCACGCCGCGCAGGCATCCTCGAACCGCTGCATCAGGAGTTCCACTTCGTCGTCGCCCTGCCAGAGCGGCGTCACCTGCACATTGCACCGCTCGGATACCGCAAATTTGTGGCTGTCGGGATCGCGGGCGGCAATCCAGAGAGGTGGATGCGGGCTCTGCACGGGTTTCGGCGACGAGGTCGTTTTCGGGAACTGCCAGCGCTCCCCATCATGCGCATAGTCGCCCTGCCAGAGCTTCTTCACCGCCGGCACCGTCTCGCGGAGCGCTGCGCCCGCCGAGGCGGCATCGAGGCCCGGCGACAGCCGCTCATATTCGAAGCTGTAGGCGCCGCGCGCGATCCCAAGCTCCAGCCGCCCGCCCGTCACGATATCGGCCAGCGCCGCCTCGCCCGCCAGCTTTATCGGGTGCCAGAAGGGCGCCACGATGGTGCCGGTGCCGAGCCGGACATTCTTTGTCCTGTTGGCGAGGTCGGCGAGCGTGATGAACGGGTTGGGCGTGATGGTGAAATCCATCGCATGGTGCTCGCCCGTCCAGATTGCCGCGAACCCGCCGTCGTCGGCCATCCGGCAGAGCTCCAGCGACTCCCGGTACAGCTCGGCGTGGTCCTGGTCCGGCGTCAACCGCTCCATGTGGACGAAGAGAGAGAATTGCATCGCTCGACCTCCGGAAGCCAATGTGGAGAAGGCTCCACGCCCTCATATCACGACTTACCGTCTTTTGCCGCCGGAATCCGTCCCTCGCTTCGCGCGCGGCTCAAGGCACGCCGACGGCGATGTCCAGCAGCGCCTGCCGGCCCTCTCCGGTCACGGTTTCGATGGCGCGGGCAAGCGCGTCCGGCAATGCCTCCGCGTCCTCCACCCGCTCCCCGTGCCCGCCGCTCGCCTGCGCGATGAGGTCGTAGCGCGGCGCGGGGTCCAGAGAGGTCAGCGGCATCACATTGGCGCGGCTTGCATGGCCGTCGGGATAGACCGACAGCGCGGCCCGCCGGACGGCGTTGTAGATGCCGTTGTTGAAGACGAGCGTCAGCACCGGCAGGCCGAGCGATGCGCCCGCCTGGTGGCAGGCAACGGGATTGGCGAACATGTAGGAGCCATCGCCGACGCAGGCGACCGAGAGGCGCTCCGGCCGGGCGAGCTTCGCGCCCATCGCCGCCGGCAGCCCCCAGCCGAGTCCCCCCGCCAGCGAGCCGCCGAAATAGCCGAGCGGATCGCGCACCGTGAGCGCCGCCAGCGGCGCGCCCAGCTCGTTGAAGATCATGGCATCGTCCGGCAGCGCCCGGTCCAGGCACCGCGCGACCCAGCCCGGCGACATCGGCGTGCCGTTGCCGGCTTCCGCCGCGGCGAGACGCGCCTCCCGTCCCTCGCGGCAGCGGCGGGCCACATCCGCCCCCCGTCCCTTCGGCGGCAGCTTCATTTCGGGCGCCAGCGCTTCAAGCGCGGCCGCCGGGTCCCCGGCAATGGCGACGTCGGCGGGGAAGCCGCGCATCGGCACGTCGGAGAACAGCGGATCGGTGCCGACCTGCACCACCTTGCAGCCGGGCCGGATATCCTGCTCGACCGGCATCCACGGCACCATCGCGTCCAGCACCAGCACGGCGTCCGCGTCCTTGAGCCAGGGGCCGGGGTCGAAACCGCCATGCATCGGATGGTCGCCCGGCAGCGAGGCGCGGCTCGCCCAGAATTCCACCACCGGCATCGCGAACCGCTCGGCGAAATCGGCCAGCACTTGCCAGCCCGCGCCCCGGTTGGCGACGATCAGCGGCCGCTCCGCCGCCGACAGGACGGAAGCTGCATCGGCTATGGCGGACGGGTCCGGCGAGCCGGCAACCACCGGTTTCTGGCGGGGTTCGGGCGAGAGGCTGAAGCCCGGCAGCGCCTCCGCCATGATCTCGCGCGGCATGGTGAAATAGACCGGTCCCATCGGCGGCGTGGCGGCGACGGCGAGCGCGCGCTCCACCACCGCCTCCAGCTGGTCGGCGAGACGCAGCTCATAGTCCCACTTGACCGCCTCGCGCAGCATCCCCGCCTGGTCGTACATGTCCTGGCCCCAGTGGATGCCGCGGTCGCGCGCGCCCTTGCGGCCCTTCTCGGTCACAGGCGAGCGCCCGGCCGCCATGAAGATCGGCACATTGTCGCGCCGGGCATTGATGAGGCCCATCAATGCGTTGGCGGTGCCGACATTCACATGCGCCATGACGGCGGCCATCCGGCCCGATGCCTGCCAGTAGCCGTCCGCCATGCCGACCGCCACCGTCTCGTGCACGATGGTGTAGGGCGTGGGAAAGTCGAGCCCGGTCTCCCCGGCCCGCGCATAGGCCTCGACGATGGGCGCGAAGTCGGTGCCCGGATTGGCGAACAGCACATCGACGCCGCGCGCCTTCAGCAGCGCAAGATACGCCTCGGCGACGGTGATTCCGGTCACGGGCGCCGTCCCGCTCAGGCGTCGGCGGGCGCGAAGCCCGGCTGGTCGCGGAAGCGTTCCTCGGTCCAGCGGGCGAGATCGTCGTCGCTGAGCGCTGGATCCCACGCTACCGCCTGCGGCTGGGCCACCTTCCAGGGCGTGTCGCAGAAAATCTCGATGCCGTTCCGCTCCGGGTCCTCGAAATAGATCGACCAGGTGTTGCCGTGGCTGCGTGGACTGTAGGAGACCCCCTCCGCGTCCAGGGACGCTGCCATGCCGCGCAGCGCCGCCAGACCGTCGGTGCGGAACGCCGCGTGGTTTACGCTGTTGGAAGGGCCGGCCTCCTTCCTGCCGTCGATGAACGCAACCTGGTGGTGTTCCTCCGGATCCTGGCTGAGGAAGACGATTTCCTTGTCGTCCTTGCCGAGGGGGCCACGGTCGGTGATCTCGAAGCCGAGCACATCGGTGTAGAACGCCAGCATCCGCTCCACATCCTCGACATAGAGCACCATGTGGGACCATGCGAGCGCCATCGCCTCTACTCCCGCCGCTATTCCGCCGCCATGCGCTTAGCTTGCCGCCTGCGTTCATGGAAGTCGAGGAAACGCTTGCGCAGGCGGACGGCCTTCGGCGTCACCTCCACCAGTTCGTCGTCGGCGATCCAGGCCATCGCGCGCTCCAGCGCCATGTCCTGCGGCGGCGAAAGCAGGATGGCATCGTCCTTGCCGGCGGCGCGAAAATTGGTCAGCTGCTTGGATTTGAGCGGGTTGACCTCGATATCCTGGCCGCGTGCGCATTCGCCGATCACCATGCCGCCATAGACGGCGTCACCGGGCCCGATGAACAGCCGCCCCCGCTCTTCCAGGTTCCAGAGCGCATAGGCCGCCGCCTTGCCGCGCTCGAGTGAGACCATGACGCCGCGCCGTCGGCCCTCCAGCCGCCCCTTGTGCGGCGCATAACCGTGGAAAATGCGATGCAGGACCCCGGTGCCGCGCGTGTCCGTCAGGAACTCGCCGTGATAGCCGATAAGCCCGCGCGAGGGCGCATGGAACACCAGCCGCTGGCGCCCGGCGCCGGTCGGCCGCATATCGATCATCTCCGCCTTGCGCACGCCCATCTTCTCGACCACTGCGCCGGCATGGTCGGCGTCCACATCCACCGTCACTTCTTCGATGGGCTCCAGGCGCCGGCCGGTATCGGGGTCGGTCTCGAACAGGACGCGCGGGCGGGAGACAGAGACCTCGAAGCCTTCGCGGCGCATGGTCTCGATGAGCACGGCCATCTGCAACTCGCCGCGCCCGGCAACCTCGCAGGCGTCTTTTTCCGCGCTTTCCGTCACCCGTATTGCGACATTGCCTTCCGCCTCGCGCATGAGCCGGGCGCGGATTTCCCGCGAGGTCAGCTTGTCGCCGTCATGGCCCGCAAGCGGCGAATCGTTCACGGAAAGGGTGAGTGCCAGCGTTGGCGGGTCGATGGGGCGGGCGGGCATGGGATGGATGACTTCGGGTGCGGCCAGCGTGTCGGCCACCGTCGCCGTCTGCAGGCCTGCGATTGCCACGATATCGCCGGCCGCTGCGCGCTCGACCGGAATCCGGTTCAGGCCGCGAAAGGCGAGCAGGCGTGTCGTCCGGGCGCGCTCCACGATGCCGTCTCCGGGCCTCAGCGCGTGGACCGCCCGATTTGCGCCGATCTCGCCGCTCTCGATCCGGCCCGTGAGAACGCGGCCGAGAAAGGGGTCCGACTCCAGAATGGCGGCCGCCATGGCAAACGGCCCGTCCGCAGCGACGCGGGGCGGCGGCACGCACTCCAGAACGGTTTCGAACAGCGGCCCGAGCCCGTCGCGCGGTCCTTCGGGCGAGGCCGCTGCCCAGCCTTCCTTGGCGGACGCGAACAGGGTCGGGAAGTCTAGCTGGCGTTCGTCAGCGTCGAGTGCGGCGAACAGATCGAAGGTCTCGTCCTGGACCTCGAACGGGCGCGCATCCGGCTTGTCTACCTTGTTTACCACCACGATGGGCGCCAACCCGGCCGCCAGTGCCTTGGCCAGCACAAACTTTGTCTGCGGCATCGGCCCTTCCGAGGCATCGACGAGCAGCAGGCAGCCGTCCACCATGCCCAGCACGCGCTCTACCTCGCCACCGAAATCGGCGTGGCCGGGCGTGTCCACGATATTGATGCGCACGGCGCCCCACTCGACCGAGGTGCACTTGGCAAGGATGGTGATGCCGCGTTCGCGCTCCAGCGCGTTGGAATCTAGTGCGCGTTCGGCGACCCGCTGGTTGCTGCGGAACGCGCCGCTCTGGCGCAGCAGGCCGTCCACCAGCGTGGTCTTGCCGTGGTCCACATGGGCGATGATGGCGATATTGCGAAGATCGGTCATGATTGCAGTCGTCGGGACGCGCGCCGTGGGCGCGGCCGGCATTGGTAAAGGGATCGGAAGGTTTGGCGGTGCGCGCTTCCTACATCAATCCGCGCAGCGGCGCGAATTGGCCTGCGGATCAGGCGCTGTGGCGCGCGCCCGACGATGGCGGCCTGCTGGGCCTCACGTCGGGCCGGGGCCTCGTGCGGGACGAGATCGAACGGTCGGAAACCTCGCTATGGCGTTACCGCGCCGCCATCCGCGTCGAGGACGCGGGCCGGGTCAGCCTCGGCGAAGGGCTCACGCCGTTGGTCGAGACGGAATGGGAAGGCCGCCGGCTCCTCTTCAAATGCGAGCACCTGATGCCGACCGGCTCCTTCAAGGACCGGGGCACTGCTGTCATGATGTCGCACTTGAAGCAGGCGGGCGTGGAGGCGCTTCTGGAAGACAGCTCCGGCAATGCCGGGGCGTCCATCGCCGCCTATGCCGCCGCCGCCGGAATCCGCGCGCGCATCATGGTGCCGGAGGGTGCGCCGGCGGCGAAGCGGGTCCAGATCGCCGCCGCCGGGGCCGAACTGCAGGAGGTGGCGGGAGACCGCGACACCGTGGAGCGCGCGGCGCTCGCAGCCGCCGAGACGATGTTCTACGCGAGCCACAACCGACAGCCCTTCTTCCTCGAAGGCACGAAGACGCTCGCTTTCGAGCTATGGGAGCAGCTGGGTTTTCGCGCGCCGGCCGCCGTCGCGGCGCCCTGCGGCAACGGTGCGAACATACTCGGGCTTTATCTCGGCTTCCGGGAGTTACAGGAAGCGGGTCAGATCGACGTGCTGCCCAGGCTCCACGCGGTCCAGGCGGCCAACAGTTCGCCGATCCGGTCGCTGTTCGACGGCCGGGTCCTGCCGCGGGGGGCGACGGTAGCCGACGGCATCGCCACGTCGCAGCCGATTCGGGGGCAAATGGTCGCCAACGCCGTGAGCGCCACCGGCGGCTCGGTTCCCGTCGCGAGTGAGGACGCGATAATGGAGGCCGTTGGGCGGTTGGCCCGCTCCGGCTGGTTCCTCGAACCGACCTCCGCAGTCGTTGCCGCTGCGCTGCCGCAGATACCGGAGGAAGACCTCGTTCTGATCCTGACGGGCTCGGGGCTCAAGGCACTCGGCGTTCATGCCGGCCTGGCGGGCGTTGCAGATTAGAGCCCGGTCCATTCCAACCGAAACGACTGCCTTTGCCGGGTGCATCCGGCCTTGGCGTCATTCGTCGCCCTGGACCCCGGTCCGGGGCCTAACCCGAACCGGACCGCCTCGGCACGAACGCCGGAAGAAGCTCCCGGTTCAGTGGTCGGACTTGGGGTAAATTCCTGAGCCGATGACAACCTTCTGGTCCGAGTTCGGCGCGTTGAAAGTGACGGCATATCCGAACTTCGGGGAGCCGGTTTGCTCATCGCCCGAGATTTCCGGGTTGTCGTAGTAGTACTCCAAGAACTGTCTGCCGTTCTCCAACGCTCCCCCGATTAGCAGCTTGGGAAAGGGAAGGCCGTTTGAGTCGACACGGTCCATGTCGGTCGGTTTGCCTTCCCGGTACTGCTCGACGGCGTGAAGGATGGTCATTCCCTCGCTGCCTACAATCCAGAGATAGACCGATCCGGCCCTCCAGTGCCCACCTTCTTCACGAAAGGCGTTTCTGGTAGCCATGATGTTTCCTTGGTTTTCAGACTCATAGGCGCGTCGATATGCGGCTGCGGCTGCATCGACAAACGCGACCAGCGTCTCTTTGTCTACCACCTCCGATGCCGTGACGGTGGGCTTCGGAATGTCCATCATCGCCGATGGAGCGGAGGAAAGGTCCTGCGAATACCCTCCGAACACGTAGACGGTTAACTTGCCCACAGCAGTCACGAGTTTCGTGACGTAACTCGTCTTGAGCTCTCCATCCACATAGTCGACGAACGCGCCGCCATTGTCTGCGGCCTCCATCATTGCTTTCACGACTTCCACTCCCCGGTCGTCGCGCATGCCCAAGGCGTTCTTGCCCTCGGCCGACCTATCCCCGGCGTGGAACGAAACGGATCCGTCCGTCAGCATGAACACGAGGTAAGTTTCGCCTGCAACCCAAGTCGGCTGTTCCCGGAGTGTTTCCCGCAGGGCAATCACATCGTTGTAGTCCGTGAGGCTTTCGACGTGCCGCCTGGCGTCCATAACGAACGCCTTGAGGCTCTCCTTGTCAGTAACCATGTCGGCGGTTGTCTTTGCCACCATCGCGGTGGGCGCGACGGCAAGCAGCAGGACCGCAACAGCAGCGAACAGGGGGCGCCGTACCCTGCGTACATCATTTCGGAAGTCGGTCGTCATTGGATTCCCCCGTGGTGGACAGATATCCGTCTCAATAGTTGGCTTCGTCTCGATATTAATACATCGGCGGCTTCCAGGACAAGCCGGTCGCCTCCGGAACTGGCGGAAAGTATATACCGGGCCGCCGCGCGGACTTGCGCGTTGCAATGCTGCCGCCAGGAGTGGACGAGAACCCGAGTTTCCCTCGGGGTACAGATGATCTCTCCGGTCAGGAGTCCGTCTCGCAGTCCTGCCTCGAAGCTCTCGACGTAGCCGTTCCCCCAAGGAGGCCCTGGCGAGGCTTATTCAGTTTCGAATTCCGTTTCGAATTTAGTTTCGAAGCCTGAGTGTCGGTATCGACAAAGCCGCTTAGCAATTCTCCCGGATCCAGGCTCCGAGCCACTCCGAGATCCCGGCCGAGTGCTCGTCCATCATGAACATGTGCGTCGCGCCGGGGAACCCGGCATCGGGAAGCTCGACCAGTTCCGCCCGTCCGCCGACGGCATTCACCCGCTCGCCGAAGGCGGCGGCGGCCTCCCGCGTGGCGGTCCAGCGCGGCGAGAAGTCGATGAAATCGCCGAGCAGCAGCAGCCACGGCCCGCCCGCGACCGTCGCTGGCGACAGCTGTTCGTCTGCGGGCAAGGTCGAGCCCTCGCAGCAGACGACACCGCGAATGCATTCGGGATTTTCGATCGCTGCGTGGCTGCCGAGATAGCCGCCCTGGCTGTGGCAGACGAGCACGCACGGTCCGATCCGTTGCAGCGCTGCGCCGACGCCCCGTATCTGGGCCTCGGACGTCGAGGTCCAACGGGGTACGAACTGGCGCTGGAAGCTCTCCATCGCCTCAAGGGGGAACCGCTGGCCCTCGAACGGTTTGCCCGCCGCGAAGTCCTCCGGCCGTCCGAAGCGGAACAGGTCCCATGCCTCGGCGGCCGTTCGCATAACCGGTTCGCCCTCCCACACGCCTTCGACCGCGCAGAAGCCCGAGCGCCCGCGCTCGACATTGTCGATCACGTAGACGGCGAAGCCCTGGCGGAGGAAATCGTGCAGCCAGCCGGGCCGGCCGTCCGGCGTGGTCTCCCAGCAGGCGCCGGTCAGGCCACCGCCGTGAAGCAGGACGAGCGGATGCGGGAACCTCTGTTCGGCGGGAATGAAATACTGGACATAGACCTGCTCGATCAGGAACTCGCCATTGGGGTCGTAATCCAGGGTCAGGCTCGGCGTAAATGCGACGAGGCGCTTCTCCTGGCCGGACACGGTCACCATCCGCCCGCCAACATGAAAGCTGCCGAAATCCCTGAGTGCATACATCGCCGATCCCCTCCCGGGCCGAGATTGTGAATTTCCCTCTTCGCGCTTGCAAGCAGCGCTTCGTGTCGGCCGGCGAGGACCGCCGCACGTTCCGTGCCCTCTGGTCGTTTTCCGCAAATTGTGACAATTATGCGTCTCAGGGACGCATTCGGGCGCGGCAAGGCTTGCGTCGGTCTGCGAGTTCGCGGATACCCGCCGCTTTGCTTGAACGGGATGGGCGGGAGCGTTGCGAGAACCCCCAACCATGGGAAAATCGGCACAGGCAGGAAAGAAGAGCGCGGGCCCCGCTGTTTGTAGTCTTCTGGCGCTGTTCTGTCTCGCGGCTGCGCCGGTAGGCGCCGGCAACATGCCGCCGCCGGCCGAGACCTTTGGCGATGCCATGCGCTGGTACGGACGCGCCGCCGAGGCTGGCGACCCGCAAGCACAATTCTATCTGGGCTATATCCACGATCGTGCCCTGCATGGGGCGAACAGCATGTCGGATGCGCTTTCCTGGTATCGCCGCGCGGCGGCCCAGGGGGAGGTCCGGGCGCAGTTCCGGCTGGGTCTCCTGTTCGACACGGACCCCCGCCTGCCCCGCGACCCGGCGCAAGCGCAAACCTGGTACGAAGCCGCTGCGGCGCAGGGCCATGCGGAGGCGCGCTTCAACCTCGCGCGGCTGATCGAAGCGGAAGATCCCGCCCGCGCCGTCACCCTCTATACGCTCGCGGCGGAAGCTGGAATCGCGCCTGCGGCCTTCAATCTGGCGTTGCTCCGCATCAACGGGCCGGATGAGGTTTACGATTCCGCAGAGGCATGGCGCTGGACCCTCCGGGCGCAGGACCTGGGCGCTCCCGGGGCGAAGGAACTGCGGGACCGGCTGTCCACCGCCTTCGACGAGTAGGCCGGCAAAGGCAGTTCCAGCGCGATCAGGACGGCGCCGCCGCGCCCCCGGCCAGCCTGCGCGGCAGGTCGGCCATTACGGCGTTGCGCTCCGCCTCCGCCATCCGGGCCCAGCCCGCGATCTCGGATAGCCGGCGGCCGCAGCCTTCGCAGCACTGCGTCTCCGGTGAGATACGGCAGACTTTGACGCAAGGGCTGGAAACGGGGCGCGGCGCGGTCATGGTCGACGAAGATAGAGTGCGGTCGCAGTTTGCGGCAAGCGTGCTTTGGCTTGGCGCCCGGCTTGGGGTAAACCGTGCGGGCGCAGCGAGAGGGGGAAGCGGCGGATCATGGGACAGACCATCGCGATCATCGGCGGCACGGGCGCGCTCGGCACGGGCTTTGCGCGGCGCTGGGCGGATGCCGGCCACAAGGTGGTGATCGGGTCGCGCACGCAGGAGCGGGCCGATGCCGCCGCGGCGGAAGCGGGCCACGGCGCCGTCGGCCTCGTCAATCCCGAAGCGGCGGCCGCTGCCGACATCGTGGTCCTGACCGTGCCCTACGCCCACCACAAGAGCACCATCGAGAGCATCGCGGACGGCCTCGAAGGCAAGATCCTGGTGGACGCAACCGTGCCGCTGATGCCGCCGAGGGTCGGCACGGTGCAGCTTCCCGAGGCCGGATCGGCGGCGGTGGAGGCGCAGGCCCATCTCGGCGAGCGCGCAACCGTCGTTTCGGCGTTCCAGAATGTGGCGGCCGCGCACCTGCAGGCCCTCCACGATATCGACTGCGATGTCCTGGTGGCGGGCGACAAGCTCGCGGCACGCGAGACCGTGATTGCGCTGGCGGAGGATCTCGGCCTGCGCGGCTGGCATGCCGGGCCGCTCGCGAACTCCGCCGCTGCCGAGGCGCTGACCTCCGTCATCATCCAGATCAACCGGCGCTACGGCATCGACGGCGCCGGCCTCCGCATTACCGGTCTGCCGGCGGCGGAGCAGGGCCGCGCGTGACTCGTCGCCTGGAGCTGATCGCGCTGCCCGGCCTGCCGATGGTGGAGCCGGGCGACGATCTTGCCCGAATTATCTCGGACGGTCTGGAACGGGCCGAAACCGGGCTTGAAGCAGGCGACATCCTCGTGGTCGCGCAGAAGATCGTCTCCAAGGCCGAGGGACGCTACGCCTTCCCGGCGGAGACGACGCCGTCCCCCGACGCGAAACGGCTGGCGGCGCTGACGCACAAGGACCCCACCCATGTCGAAATCCTGCTGGAGGAAACGGCCGAGATTGTCCGCCACCGGCCGGGCGTGGTGGTCGTCGAGCACAGGCTCGGCCATGTGATGGCGAATGCCGGCATAGACCACTCCAATATCGAGGCCGGGCGCCTGCTGCTGCTGCCGCGCGACCCGGACGCGTCCGCAAGGGGGTTGCGCGCCGCTTT
>MPNF01000052.1 GCA_002238885.1 Alphaproteobacteria bacterium bin95
AAGACAGCAAGGAGAGAGAACTTGCCACACTACGCACATAGCGGCGATCTGGACGAATCGGAGTGGCATTCGCTGCGCCAGCATCTGATCGAAACCGGAGAGCGTGCGGCCCGTTTTCTCGAACCTGCCGGCTGTGGAGAGCTGGCGCGAACTGCCGGGCTCTTGCACGATCTCGGAAAATACAGCCGGGAATTCCAGTCGCGACTGCGCGGCGGTCCTCATTGCGACCATTCAACCGCAGGCGCCAGGGTCGCAATCGAAAGATACGGGAATGGCGATGGGCGCAGGGCATCGCCCGGCAAGATGCTTGCCTTTGCGATTGCGGGTCACCATGCAGGTTTGGCCGACGGCGCAAGCGGAACGGAACCTCGTGCGCTGGCCGACCGACTGCAGGCCGACATTCCGGAAGTAGCCCCGGTATGGAAGCAGGAACTGAGTCTTCCCGAGCTTGCTTCGCTTCCGTTGAAACCGCGCAACAAGGAAATGCGCGGTTTTTGCGCGGCTTTCGCGACACGCATGGTCTTCTCGGCGCTTGTGGACGCCGACTTCCTCGACACCGAAGCCTGGCATTCCGGTTGCGGGGGCCATCCGGTGCCGCGCGGACGCCACCCCCCGCTTGCAGAGCTTCTGGATCGGCTGGACGACCATCTCAATGCGCTGATGTCGAATGCCGGCGATACCGAAATAAACCGGCTGCGCCGTGAGGTTCTTGAGCGAACTCGCGCCAGGGCGGCCGAAGCGCCGGGACCGTTTACCTTCACCGTGCCCACCGGCGGAGGAAAGACGTTAGCGTCACTGGCTTTTGCCCTTGAGCATGCCGTACACCATGGGCTGGCGCGCATAATTTATGTCATTCCCTATACGAGCATAATCGACCAGACAGCCCGTGTGTTCCGAGAGGCGATCGGAGCGGGAGGCGGAGACCCGGCCGATTTCATCGTCGAACATCACAGCGCCTTCGAAGAGGACCGAGTCCGGAACCGGGAGGCTCAGGACAAGCTGCGCCTCGCCATGGAGAATTGGGACGCTCCGATTGTCGTTACCACCGCAGTCCAGTTCTTCGAGAGCCTGTTCGCCAACAGACCCTCTCGCTGCCGTAAGCTGCACAATATTGCGAACAGCGTTGTCATCCTCGACGAGGCCCAATCACTGCCATTGGGGCTACTGCGTCCCTGCGTCGCCGCTCTGGACGAGTTGACCCGAAACTGGAAGGCCAGTGTCGTTCTATGCACCGCGACCCAACCCGCGCTTGGAGAAGAGGATGGGTTTGTCGGCGGACTGGAGGGATTGAGAGAGATCGCGCCGGGACCGGCTGACCTGCATCGGCGTCTGAAGCGCGTGACGATCTGCCAACGAGGAAAGGTGACCGACGTAGAACTGGCCGAGTGCCTGCGCGAGGCGCAGCAGGTGCTTTGCATTGTGAATACCCGACGTCATGCGCACGAACTTTTCGATGCGATCCGTAATGAAAATGAAGACGGGAGCCTCCACCTCAGCACCCTGATGTGCGCGCGCCACCGGGGCGAAGTCCTGGAAACGGTCCGCTGCCGCCTCGCCAAGTGTATGCCCGTCCGCCTGGTCGCTACCTCGCTGATCGAGGCAGGGGTCGATGTGGACTTCCCGATTGTCTGGCGCGCGGAGGCCGGTCTGGAGTCGATCGTGCAAGCCGCCGGACGATGCAATCGGGAAGGAAGGGCCGAGATCGGCGAAGTCTTCGTGTTCGAGCCCGCTGACGAGGAGGGGCGGAGACCGCCAGGCGATGTTGCGAAAATGGCCGACGCCGCTCGCAACGTCATGCGCCACCACGACGATCCGTCGAGTCCAGAAGCGATTCGATCTTATTTCCGGCAGATATATTGGATTGAGGATACCGAACTGGATCGGAAAGATATTCTCCGCAAATTTCGTGAGCGCACGACGAGATTCGATTTTCCGTTCGCGACGGTCGCCCGGGAATTTCGCATGATCGAAAAGGGAATGGTTCCGATCATCGTTCCCTATCGAGGAACGAACGGTGACGATGAAACCGCTGACCGCTGGCTTCGACAGCTGGGGCATGTCGAGCGCCTTGGGCGCGTTGCCCGCGGCCTTCAACCCTACACGGTCCAGGTGCCGCCGCGGAGACGCCGCAAGCTGCTTGACGCGGGTGCTGTGAGGTTTGTCCGTGAGGACGTTTTCGGCGAACAATTTGCCTTGCTGGAGAATCTGGACCTGTATCGGCCCGATATTGGGCTGGCATGGGAAGATCCTGCCTTCCGGGCGGCGGAAGGGCTGATAGTCTAAGGTTGCTGTGGCGTGAGCACTATCGACGGTAACGAATGTCCGGATACGGGGAGGATTCATGCAATGCCTTACGGGATAAGGCTGCATGTCTGGGGTGAGTATGCTTGCTTTACGCGGCCGGAGATGAAGGTCGAGCGCGTGAGCTACGACGCCATCACGCCGTCAGCCGCCCGCGGCGTGCTGGAGGCGATCCACTGGAAGCCCGCGATTCGTTGGGAGGTCGACCGGATCCATGTCCTGAAGCCGATCCGGTTTGAGACATTCCGGCGGAACGAGTTGGGCCACAAGATTCCGGCGGCCAACATTGCAAGGGCGATACGGGCCGGATCGACCGAGGGTCTGCGGACCATTGTCGAAGAAGACCGCCAGCAGCGGGCCACCACATTGCTGCGCGACGTCGGCTATGTGATCGAGGCGCATTTCGCGTTGACCTCCGCTGCGGCACCCGACGATTCGGAGGCCAAGCATCTGGCCATGTTCAACCGGCGCGCGACCAGGGGACAGTGCTTCCATCGCCCCTATCTCGGGACCCGCGAGTTCGCCGCCGATTTCGCGTTGGTGGACGGTGCGATGCCCCAGTCCTGCCTGCCGGAAGACGAACGGGACCGCGATCTGGGCTGGATGCTGTTCGACATCGACTACGCCGACGGCGTAGCGCCCCTGTTTTTCCGCGCCCGGCTCAACGACGGCGTGATCGATGTGCCGGCGTGGAATTCGACGGAGATCCGCAGATGACGATCCTGCAGGCTCTCGCCGGTCACTACGACCGTCTCGCGTCCAGAGGCGATGCGCCGCCTTACGGTTTTTCGAACGAGAAGATTTCGTTTGCCATCCTGTTGTCGTCCGACGGCAGTGTCGTCGATGTTCAATCCCTTCAGGACATGTCGGGAAAGAAGCCCCTTCCCGGCATCTGGGCTGTCCCCCGGCCCGTGAAACGGACTTCCGGGGTTGCATCCAACTTTCTCTGGGACAAGACCGCTTATGCATTGGGCGTGAAGGTCGATGTCGCTCCCGGAACCTCCGTTCTTGCCGAACGCGAGTTCGCGGCCTTCAAAGCGCTCCATGAGGCGCTCCTGGCCGACTCTGAGGATGAAGGATTGTCGGCGTTTCTGGCTTTTCTGAGGACTTGGCAGCCGACGGACTACGGGACGCTTCGGCACGCCGAGGACATGCTCGCAGCGAATGCAAACCTGGTTTTCCGACTGGATGACGGAGAACTCCAGTTCTTGCATGACCGGGGGGCGGCGCGGACGGTGTGGGCCAACCATCTTGATAAGGGGGGCGGTTCGGAAGGCTTGTGTCTGGTGACCGGAGGCCGCGGACCCGTTGCACGCCTGCATCCAGCTGTGAAGGGTGTACGCGGCGCTCAGTCCTCTGGAGCCTCAATCGTCTCTTTCAACCTCGATGCGTTCGAATCCTTCGACAAGCTCCAAGGCGCCAATGCTCCGGTATCCGAACGTGCCGCCTTCGCCTACACGACAGCCTTGAATGTCCTGCTTGCGCCCGGCAGCCGCCAGCGCATCCAGATCGGAGACACGACGACAGTCTTCTGGGCTGAGGCCCGGGATCCGGACCAGTCGGCGGCTGCCGAAGACCTGTTTTCAGTGCTGGTGGCGCCACCGACCGACGAGGAGGAGGCCGCGACGGTTCGGAACAAGCTCCAGGCAATCGCGGATGGACGGCCGCTGGCCGAAGTCGCGCCTGAGGTTCGGGAGGACACGCGGTTCTATGTGCTCGGCCTGGCGCCGAATGCCGCACGGCTTTCGATCAGGTTCTGGCATGCGGAGACGATCGGCACATTTGCTGAACGGATCGCCCAGCACTGGCGCGATCTGCAACTGAAGCCGACGCCCTGGGCATCGTCACCGCCTGTCTGGCGTTTGCTCTACGAGACCGCGACGCAACGCAAGGCGGAGAATATCCCGCCGATGATTGGCGGCGCATTGATGCGCTCAATTCTGACCGGCACGCCATATCCGCGGGCGCTGCTGGCTGCCGTCGTGGCGCGCGTCCGCGCCGACAAGGATGTCAACGGAGTTCGCGCGGCTATCTGCAAGGCCATCATCGCCCGTAACCGCCGCATTCTAGGAACAGCAGGAGAGGGGGTGCCTGTGGCCCTTCAGGAAAACAGTAACGACACGGCGTACAACCTCGGACGTTTGTTCGCTGCATACGCGCACGCCGAAAGAAGTCTGGCCGAACGTAATGCCACGCTTCGAGACAAGTATGCCGGCGCTGCATCGGCCACCCCGCTAAGGGTGTTCCCCGTCTTGATGCGCGGTTACGAGCATAACCGGGCTGGCCTTGCCAAAGCCGGAGGCAAGAAGGCGGGCACCGGTGTGAGGGTAGAGCAGGCTGTCGGTCAGATCGTCGGCTTGCTCCCCGGAACCGGCGATTTGCCTGTATCGCTGACACTTGAACAACAAGCTCGCTTCTTCATCGGGTTTTACCATCAGGAGCGGTCATTCTTCACCAGGCGGGACCATGGCGGGGAACCGGAGCAACTCACTGAGGGGGAGGAGTAATCCCATGACTGCCATCGAGAACCGTTACGATTTCGTCTATCTGTTCGACGTCGCCAACGGAAATCCGAACGGCGACCCGGACGCAGGCAATCTGCCCCGCCTCGACCCGGAGACCAACCAGGGCCTGGTCTCGGACGTCTCGCTGAAACGCAAGGTGCGCAACTACGTCGCGCTGGCGAAAGGGGACGAGGCGGGGCACGAAATTTTCGTATCGGAGCGCGCCATCCTCGAACTTCAGCAAAAGCGAGCCTGGGACGCGGTGATGCCTGAGGCGCCTGAGAAGGAACGAGGGCGGCTGCCCAGGGACGAACGGAAGGCGCGCGAGCTGAGCCGCTGGATGTGCGCCAATTTTTTCGATATCCGGACGTTCGGAGCGGTCATGTCGACGAAGGGCGCGAATTGCGGTCAGGTCCGCGGCCCGGTGCAGTTCGCCTTCGCCCGTTCGATCGAGCCGATCCTGCCGCTCGAGATGTCCATCACCCGGATGGCGGTGACCACGGCCGCAGACGCCGAGCGACAGGACGATAACCGAACCATGGGCCGCAAGCATATTGTGCCCTACGGCCTCTATCGTGCTCATGGCTATGTCTCCGCCTGTCTGGCCGGCGACGGCGAAAAGGGCACCGGGTTCTCCGAGAACGATCTTGAACTGCTGTGGGAGGCGCTGGAACGGATGTTCGATCACGACCGGTCGGCGGCTCGTGGCGAAATGGCGGCGCGGCGGCTGATCCTCTTCCGCCACGAAAGCAAGCTCGGCAACGCGCCAGCCCACAAGCTGTTCGACCGGGTGACAGTGAAGCGCGTCCATGGCGGCGAAGAGTACGAACCGGGCGACCCGCGCACGCACAACCTGCCGCCCGCGCGGGCCTGGAACGACTATGCGGTGCATGTGGATACCGGCGATCTGCCTCCGGGAATTGAGATCGTCGAGAGAATCTGATCGACGATGATCTCCCTCGATGCATCGAAGGTTGCCGAGGAAGACCTTGTTCCCATCTCGGCGCTTCAGCACATGCTCTACTGTCCGAGGCAGTGCGCGCTGATCCATGTCGAACGGCAATGGGACGAGAATGCCTATACGGCCGAGGGACGTGTCCTGCATCGGCGGGTCGATGCCGGCGGCGGAGAGCGGCGCAAGAACGTTCGGATAGAGCGGGGGGTTGCGCTGCGATCGCTGCGTCTCGGCCTGTTCGGTATCGCCGATGTCGTCGAGATGCATGCGGGCGGGAAGCCTTATCCGATCGAATACAAGCGCGGGCGCCCGAAAACGCATCGAGCGGACGAGACGCAGCTTTGCGCCCAGGCCATGTGCCTGGAGGAGATGCTTGAAAGGCCGGTTCCGGAAGGCGCCCTGTTCTACGGCGCCGAGCGACGGCGGAAGGCAGTCCGCTTCGACGAGGAATTACGAGCGCTTACCGAACGAATCGCCATGGACGCGCGGCGCATGATCGCCGCAGGCGAGCTGCCGGACGCGGAATACAATCGCCGGAAATGCGGCGCATGCTCGTTGCAGGACGTTTGCCAGCCTCTCCGGCCCGGCAAGCAGGGCAATGTGGATCGATGGCTGACTCAGGCTCTGGAAGAGTAGCTCCCGGATCGTGCGCCGTCATTTGAATACGCTCTACGTCACCACCGAGAACGCCTGGCTGCGGAAGGACGGGGAAAATGTCGTCGTCAGAATCGAAGGCGCCGAACGCGGTCGTGCCCCTCTGCACCTGTTGGGCGGTATTGTGTGCTTCGGTACCGTTGGAATGTCGCCGGCGTTGATGGGGCATTGCGCCGAACTCGGCGTCCGGATTTCGTTCATGGGACGAAATGGACGGTTCCTCGCCCGGGTCGAGGGGCCGGTTTCCGGCAATGTGCTGCTGAGGCGAGCCCAGTATCGCATTGCGGACAGCCCGGAAGCCACGGTTGCCCTGGTGCGTAACCTGGTTGCCGGTAAGGTCTCGAACCAGCGCACCGTGGTTCGCCGTGCGCTCCGGGACCATGCAGGGCGGATGTCTGAGGGAGCGCGGGAGCGTCTGGAAGAGGCGGCGCGCCGTTTGAAAGATGTTGTCCGCCGCGCCGTCAGGCCGGATTCAGCCGACGCTCTGCGCGGCTTGGAAGGAGAAGCCGCTCGCCTTTACTATGGGACCTTCGGAGACCTCGTTCGACGCGATGATGCCGTGTTCGCTTTCCCGCGCCGCTCGCGCCGACCTCCAATGGACCCGATGAACGCGTTGCTCTCGTTTCTGTATGCCCTTTTGACGAACGACTGCCGCTCGGCGCTGGAGACTACGGGATTGGATCCGGCCGTGGGATTTCTTCATCGCGAGCGTCCCGGTCGTCCGAGTCTGGCGCTCGACCTCATGGAGGAGCTGCGCCCGGTCCTGGCAGACAGGGTAGCCCTCTCTCTGGTTAACCGCCGCCAGCTGGACGCTGCTGATTTCGTTACGGCGGTGAGCGGCGCTGTTTCCCTGTCGGATGACGCGCGCAAGACGGTGCTGACAGCTTACCAGGAACGCAAGAGAACCGAGTTGACGCACCCGTTCCTCAAGGAGAAGACGACTCTTGGCCTGACTCCGTTTGTCCAGGCGACGCTGCTGGCCCGGCGGTTGAGGGGCGATCTCGGCGGCTATCCGCCGTTCGTCTGGAGGTAAGGACGGCTATGCTGATGCTGGTCACCTATGACGTAGCGACAGGTGACGCAGCCGGTCGCCGCCGACTTCGGCGTGTGGCGCGTCTTTGCAAGGACTTTGGGCAACGGGTCCAATACTCCGTGTTCGAATGCCAGGTCGATGCGGCTCAGTGGACGGCGCTTCGGGCTCGGCTGCTCTCGGAGATAGACGAGAAGGCGGACAGCCTGCGCTTCTACCGGCTCGGCGCCAACTGGCGGGGGCGCGTAGAACATGTCGGAGCAAAGGCGTCGTACGATCCGGACAGCCCGTTGGTAATTTGAAGGCATGCAGCGCGAACCCCGAGTGAGCAGGATCTCCTCGGCAGGTTCGCGTTTGCCGCAATGCAATGATTTCGTGGTAAAGTTGGATGAAGGCATCGAGCAAAGCCGGTCATGACTTGCTTGGGCATGCTGGTTCGCGCAAACGCCCGAATTACGCGTTGTTTTACAATGGTGTAGATTGTCGGAGTCGCCCCCCGCGCTGAGGGCGCGGATTGAAACAACGCGGCCGGCCGGGACCTGCAGCGCGAGCTGGTCCGGTCGCCCCCCGCGCTGAGGGCGCGGATTGAAACAACGCCGTGCAAAAAGTCTGTCATGTGCTCGTCGTCGCCCCCCGCGCTGAGGGCGCGGATTGAAACCGCGCCGTGGAAGTGAGTTTAACGAGCCCGTAAAGTCGCCCCCCGCGCTGAGGGCGCGGATTGAAACACCACCTGCCTACGCGGCGTGTTGCCGTCCGGCGGTCGCCCCCCGCGCTGAGGGCGCGGATTGAAACCATAAGTCTCCCGAATATAGTCGATCACTTCCTCGTCGCCCCCCGCGCTGAGGGCGCGGATTGAAACACTATCCGCCTGCTACCGCGCCACTGTTCGAGAGTCGCCCCCCGCGCTGAGGGCGCGGATTGAAACATGGTCTGCCTGGAACTCTGGCGGAGGGAGAAGCGTCGCCCCCCGCGCTGAGGGCGCGGATTGAAACCCAATGCAAATGAGCAAGTGCCAGACAACCGAGAGTCGCCCCCCGCGCTGAGGGCGCGGATTGAAACTCTCCGAAAGAGCCTTTCGAGGGAGGAAGATATGGTCGCCCCCCGCGCTGAGGGCGCGGATTGAAACAACCGGGAACGGGAACGCGAGGCCCGCGCGATGGTCGCCCCCCGCGCTGAGGGCGCGGATTGAAACCCCGAATAGAATGAAGCCCCCCGCGAGCCGCAGGGTCGCCCCCCGCGCTGAGGGCGCGGATTGAAACCGGCGCGCAGCGAGTGCGCGCTGTAGTCGCCGGGTCGCCCCCCGCGCTGAGGGCGCGGATTGAAACAATCCGAGCCTGCTGCTGGTCGACGAGGCGGCGGGTCGCCCCCCGCGCTGAGGGCGCGGATTGAAACATGGACGCTGCTTCCTCCAGACAACGGACGGCAAGTCGCCCCCCGCGCTGAGGGCGCGGATTGAAACGACTTCTAGCGGCCAACCCATACCAACTCCGAACGTCGCCCCCCGCGCTGAGGGCGCGGATTGAAACCGTGAGCGTCAGCCGCTCGGTGCGAAAGCGGATCGTCGCCCCCCGCGCTGAGGGCGCGGATTGAAACCTTGAGAGGATGGAATTTCGCGCCAGTTGCCGGGTCGCCCCCCGCGCTGAGGGCGCGGATTGAAACGCGATCGCGGCGAGCCCGGCGGTGTCGCCGCCGGGTCGCCCCCCGCGCTGAGGGCGCGGATTGAAACGCGATATGGATAGGCGCAAGTGTCCTATCTCCCTGTCGCCCCCCGCGCTGAGGGCGCGGATTGAAACCATATCGAACCCGAACCCCGTCCGGCAACGCCGGTCGCCCCCCGCGCTGAGGGCGCGGATTGAAACACGGTCGAGCAGCCCGACACGATCATCAAGCGGAGTCGCCCCCCGCGCTGAGGGCGCGGATTGAAACCTTTTGCGCCTGACATAGCAGCGCGTTCGCCGCGTCGCCCCCCGCGCTGAGGGCGCGGATTGAAACAAGGTGTTCTCGACCTGCCGCCACTGGCTCGACGGTCGCCCCCCGCGCTGAGGGCGCGGATTGAAACGACAACTTCGCCGGTTACCGCAACCGTCTGCGGGGTCGCCCCCCGCGCTGAGGGCGCGGATTGAAACCATTCCTGCCCGCTGTAGTGGCTTGCCGCTGCTGTCGCCCCCCGCGCTGAGGGCGCGGATTGAAACGGTCTCGATGCTGCGCTCCGCGGCCTCGGCGGTGTCGCCCCGTCGCCCCCCGCGCTGAGGGCGCGGATTGAAACTGGAGCAACGCGGAACAAGATCAACTTCCATGCCGTCGCCCCCCGCGCTGAGGGCGCGGATTGAAACCACGAGAACGGTCTGCGCCCCCTTGCCCCGTATCGTCGCCCCCCGCGCTGAGGGCGCGGATTGAAACTTCGCGAGCTCGCGGGTGCGCTTGCGCTCGTCGCGTCGCCCCCCGCGCTGAGGGCGCGGATTGAAACATCCAGGACTGCGCCGAGTGGGCTGAGTATCTCGTCGCCCCCCGCGCTGAGGGCGCGGATTGAAACATCCAGACCGGCCAGTAGCACCAGCGCGCCAGGGTCGCCCCCCGCGCTGAGGGCGCGGATTGAAACCTTTCTTTCGGGTTGTCCTACTGCCTATAGCCCGTCGCCCCCCGCGCTGAGGGCGCGGATTGAAACATAACTGTTGGGACGGCGAATCGCCAAGCCGACAGTCGCCCCCCGCGCTGAGGGCGCGGATTGAAACGCCCAGAATGCGGTGACCAGCGTTTCGGAGCGGGGTCGCCCCCCGCGCTGAGGGCGCGGATTGAAACTGGAACGGCGACATGCCGAGGCGGCTGTGGCGAGCGTCGCCCCCCGCGCTGAGGGCGCGGATTGAAACGCGATAATCGGTGTAGTCGGCGGGCCATACTACGGTCGCCCCCCGCGCTGAGGGCGCGGATTGAAACCGTTGGCACGTTCGGTCGTCTCACGGCGGCCCCGTCGCCCCCCGCGCTGAGGGCGCGGATTGAAACGTTGGATAGGAGGCGCGACACCTACGCCGCGCCAGTCGCCCCCCGCGCTGAGGGCGCGGATTGAAACGCGGCGGAAGCGACCATTGGAGACGAAATAGCGGAGTCGCCCCCCGCGCTGAGGGCGCGGATTGAAACGTGGACATCATCGACCGCGCGACCGAGCTGACGGGTCGCCCCCCGCGCTGAGGGCGCGGATTGAAACTGGCTCGCGGTAAAACGGCACGGCCTGCCGCTGCCGTCGCCCCCCGCGCTGAGGGCGCGGATTGAAACCGCCTTGCCGGCGGCGAACGCCATCGCGGCCTTGTCGCCCCCCGCGCTGAGGGCGCGGATTGAAACTACACGCTGTTGGTCCAGCTACGCGGGGCGCTGGGGTCGCCCCCCGCGCTGAGGGCGCGGATTGAAACCTCCAGGTGGAGGACGGCGTGCCGTACCGCCCCGTCGCCCCCCGCGCTGAGGGCGCGGATTGAAACTCCCGGGGGCTGTTGTCTTTCCGTTTAGCTCGATAGCAGCCCAGGCTTTTTTCCCACATTGAGCGCCCGGTGGATTTCCCGGGAAGATGGCCGAGCGTGGGACATGCCGGTCTTGCGGCTTTGCGCCGCCGGGTTGGTTTTGTAGTTTCCGGGGAGGACCAACAAGAAGAGGCCCGGCGGTAGGAACCCCCGCCGGGCCATGACCGGTTTGCAGCTTCGTTACGAGACGGGGCTTACCGGCGAGGAATACGTTAAGGCCGAAGCGTGGCGCGATGCAAGGCTTGAG
>MPNF01000053.1 GCA_002238885.1 Alphaproteobacteria bacterium bin95
GCCTCACGACCGCGAAGATTGAAGGCAAGTTCTCCCTGCGCGCCTGGCCCACGGGCGAGATCGCGATGGACGATGTCTTCGTTCCCGAAGAGAACAGATTTCCCCACGCACGGGGCCTCGGCGGGCCATTCGGCTGCCTCAACAAGGCGCGCTACGGCATCGCTTGGGGGTCGATGGGATCGGCCGAATTCTGCTGGCACGCGGCCCGGCAATACACGCTCGACCGCCATGCCTTCGGCCGCCCGCTGGCGCAGACCCAGCTGATCCAGAAGAAGCTCGCCGACATGCAGACGGAGATCGCGCTGGGGCTCCAGGGCGCGCTTCGCGTCGGGCGGCTGATGGACGAGGGCAGGGTGGCGCCGGAGATGATCTCGCTGGTCAAGCGCAACAATTGTGGCAAGGCGCTCGATATCGCCCGGGTTGCCCGCGACATGCACGGCGGCAACGGCGTCAGCGACGAATATCATGTCGTGCGCCACTCGATGAATCTGGAGGCCGTCAACACCTATGAGGGAACGCACGACGTGCATGCGCTGATCCTCGGCCGCGCCCAGACCGGCCTCCAGGCGTTCTCGTGAGGCCGGCGATGCCGACGCAGAGGGAAAAAGCCGAACGGTTCCGGGCCCTGCATGAGGGCGAGGGACCGTTCGTTGTCGCCAACCCGTTCGACGCCGGTTCGGCGAGAATCCTCGCCGCAATGGGCTTCGCGGCGCTCGCGACTACCAGCGGCGGGTTCGCCGGAACCATGGGGCGCCGGGACGGAGAGGTGACACGGGACGAGGCGCTGGCCCATGCGCGGGCGGTCGTTGAAGCCGTGGACGTACCGGTTTCGGCCGACTTCGAAAACGGCTTCGGCCACGAGCCCGGCGAAGCGGCGCGGACTGTCGAACTGGCGATCGGCGCCGGTCTCGCGGGATGCTCTATCGAGGATGCGACCCTGGGGCTCGACGAGCCGCTCTACGACATCGAGACGGCGGCGGCCCGGATAGCGGCATCCTCCGCGGCCGTGCATGCGACGGACATTCCGTTCGTCCTTACCGGGCGGGCGGAAGGTTTCATGCGCGGCAGGCCGGACCTCGACGACATCATCGCGCGCCTTCGGGCCTATGAGGCTGCGGGCGCCGATGTGCTGATGGCGCCGGCATTGCCCGACATGGCCGCCGTCCGCAAGGTCTGCGCCTCGCTGACAAAGCCGTTCAGCTTCATGGCCGGGATCCCGGGCAGGTCGTTTCCGGTGAAGGACCTGGCGGCGGCCGGGGTTCGCCGCATCTCCCTGGCGACCTCGCTCTACCGTACCGCCATGGGCAGCGTCGAGGCCGCCGCCCGGGAGGTGCGGGACAAGGGCACCTTCACCTATGTGGAAGACGCGATGCCGTCGAAGGACCTCGCCGACTATATGGGGCCGTAGCCCTGTTCGAGCCGCGTTTGGACAGCCGAGTTCACAAACGCTTGCGCATGTAGATGCGCGGAAATCCCTTCTCGGTGCGGCGCTCGACCTCCTCGTAGCCGTTGCGCGCATACAGGGCGAAGTTCTCGGTCATCAGTTCGTGGGTATAGAGGTCGATGGCGCCGTATCCGAGCCGGCGCGCTTCGGCCTCGGCGAGCAGCATGAGGCGGCGGCCGATTCCTTCTCCCTGCCTCTCCGGGCGAACGGCGACATTGTCGAGCAGGATGGTTCCCCGCTCTTCGATCAGGACAATCGCTCCGGCAATCTCGCCGCCGGTCTCGATCACGAAGACGCGATGATTGCGGACCGTCTCGGTGTAGTCGTCGAGCATCGGTCCGGGCGGTTCGCCGATGCGTTCGATATACGGGGAGTAGGCTGCCTCGACGCAGCGGGCGATGGCCGCAGCGTCGGCGGCTGTGGCGGGGCGGAGTCTGTGTCCGTCGGCTGGCGCAGGACGGTCGTTCGGCATCACCGGGGAGAAACGCCTGTTTGCGGAAACAGGGCGCCCGGCGAAGACCGGCTGCGGATCAGGAATGCGAAGAGCTTCAGGGTCAGGTCGTTATCGTCCGCTTCGAGCAATTCCCGTCTCTTCGGGTCGAGCACCATAGTGCGACAGGGTGTGCGGGCAACCGCGGTGAACGAGGCCTCATGTTCGGAGAACGCGGCCCAGGGTTCAAGCACGGCGCCCGGGCCGCATTGGTACATCCGTTTCCCTTCGGGACCATGAACGGAAACCTGGCCCGAAATCAGGAAATGCGCTCCATCCTGCGCATGGCCCCGTTCGGCCAGCATGTCTCCCGATGCGAACTCTCGCGGCGCCAGCCAGGGTCGAAGCTGCTCGATCAGCGCTTCGAACACGATCTGTGCGCCGAGGTGGCGTTCCAGATCGTCGGCAACCCGGTCCAGCAGGTGGCCGCGAACGTCGCGCGGGGCCTGGGAGAACTCGTCGGATGCCAGAGCGAGAAGCGCGTCCTCTCCACTTTCGAGGCCGTGGTCGAGGTCCCTCTCGAATTGGATGATACCTCGATCCGCGGCAGTAAGGTGGCTCCGGAGGTTTGCCTCCAACTGGGCCGAAGCCGCGCAAATCGTCAACTTCGTTCCGCCTTCGATCGAGCGGGCGAACTGGCGCAACAGGTCTATGGCGGAGAAGTCGCAGCCGGACACGGCCTCGAAGTCCAGCACAATACAAGCCGGCGGCTGCGCCTCTCGCATCGGTCCCTTGAGACGGTCCACGAGACGGTGAGCGGTGCCGAAAAAGATGTAACCGCGTAGCCGATAGACGCGCAAACGGTTGCCGCGTTCCAGCAGTATGGCGCGATCGGGTATCGATCGGATCCTTGTAGAGCTGCGCTGTCGTCCGGTGAATTCCTGCGCCACGACTTCCACCCGGCTGAGGCGGAAAGCGAACAGCACCAGCGTGGCGACCATTCCCATGCCGACGCCCTCGATGAATCCGAATGCCGCGATGACGATGCAGATCAGCACGATGATGCCGTAATCGGTCCAGTGCAGCCACCTTTGGGCCTTGAACAGCCAGGTGAACATCAGATCGCCGCCGATAAAGAAGAGCACGCCGCCGATAATCGACACGGGGAGCAACTCCAAAAGCCCCGTACCGAAGAACAGGCACAGGCCCAGCACGATGGCGACCGCGATACCAAGCCACGGGGTATCGACCCCAAGCCTGTTGAACGGCAGCGTCAGACCGAAGGACTGGCAGCCCGACGCGCTCCCCCCGGCGGCCGCGCATATGCCCGCGATGCCGGCCGCGCGGAACTCCCTGTCCAGGTCGACCTCCACGCCGGTCGCCACTTCCAGCCCGTTCACATAGACCAGCAAACAGAGCAGCGTGACCAAAGTGGTGGCAAGAAGTTCAGGCGTGTGCGCGGCGATGAAGGCCCAGTCCGCATCCAGCAGGTCGCCGATGCCGAAGGCCGGCCACGGGGCGCCTTCCTGCGAGATCCCTGCCAACAGCAGGCTCCGCGCCTTGGCCTCCTGCAAGGAAATGTCGAAGAACAGCAGGCCCAGATGGTAAAGCGCGCCCACGATGATGAAGCTGCCCAACATGGCAAGAAAACTGCCGGTACGATTCACCACGAGTATCAGGACGGCGCCGTATACGACCCCGGGAGCCCATTTCCATACCACGTCCGCATCGAGGAGGCGGGGAAGCGTCGGCCAATCGACGGTCACGCCGCTCATCACGGAAATCGAGGCCATGACCAGGAGGCACCCCGTTCCGGCGAAGAAGCCACCTGCGACCGGATAGGGGATGAAACGAAAGAAATTCGCCAGGCGGAAATACCCGACCGCCACGAAAAACGCCCCTGTGAGCAGGCTGGAGAGAACCAGCAACGCCGCCATGGTCATGAACGCCGCATTTCCCGGCCCTTCGACCGTGCTGGCCACGATGGCCGCGCCGAGTGTCCCGAGCACGGTCGCCGGCACTTCTTGGGGAAGTCCGATCACGCCCGGATAGCTGCTGATAACGCCGATCAGCAAACACATGGCCATGGCCCCGAACAGCATCATGCCGGCGCCCTGCACGGCGAACGACAGCAACGGCCCACCGAACACAATTGTCGAAAGGGCGAGGCTCTGGATGACAACGATCGCCGCAATCAGGAAACTTGCGGCCAGAGCCTTGAGCATTCTGGACGACCCCAGGTCGGCTCTCAACTCCGACAACAGGTTCGCCTGGCCCGCTTTAATTTTCATGCGGATATCGCAAGTTAGAGCGTCCGCCCATTATAAGGGATACAAATGGGCAAATAAGGAATGCAAATGGGTAAAGCGCGAAATTCGCCCGATTTGGTATGCAAGGACAGTACGGTACCGATGAAAAATGTGCTCCACGACTGCCCCCGCTTGCCAATGCTAATGCACCGACCAGCCTTCCGAGACACTAGCGCACCGGGGGTAATGCAGACAAGGTCAATTCAGATGTCTCCGGAGTTGTCAAAAGCGTGACAAGCCTTCGAGAAGGTTTTTCGTCCCCCTATTGTCGCGAATAGTCACCAAAACTAGGCAAATTGTGGTGTTCCCGGACGCAGTGTGCGACTTGTTGCGATTATTGCCGGTCTCTGCGGGCCTGCGTTCCGGTCGAGCCCGCTAACGCTGCCGGCCGCGTCCGCGCCTCTTCCGGCCGGCGACGGCGCCCTTGGCGATCCGGGCGATCGGTTTGGCCATGGCAGCCTCCAGGCCCATGTCCAACGACCTGAGCCGCTTGATCTCGTCGCGAAGCCGCGCGGCTTCCTCGAATTCCAGGTCCGCCGCAGCGGCGCGCATCTGTTTTTCAAGCTCGGCCAGCGTCGTTTCCAGATTGTGTCCGATGGTCGCCTGCTCCTCGGCGAAGCCGGTGTCCACGGTCACGCTGTCGCGCGCATAAACACTCTTCAAGATGTCGGAGATGCCCTTGCGCACGCTTTCCGGCGTGATGCCCCTGGCCTCGTTGTAGGCGTGCTGCTTCTCGCGTCGGCGATTCGTCTCCTCCAGGGCCGAGCCGAGCGACCGCGTTTCCCGGTCGGCATACAGGATGACGCGCCCGTCCACATTGCGGGCCGCGCGGCCAATGGTCTGGATGAGCGAAGTGTATGAGCGCAGATAGCCTTCCTTGTCCGCGTCGAGGATGGCGACCAGCGCGCATTCCGGTATGTCCAGCCCTTCGCGCAGCAGGTTGATGCCGATCAGCACGTCGAAGGCGCCGAGGCGCAGGTCGCGGATGATCTCGATGCGCTCCAGCGTCTCCACGTCCGAATGCAGGTAGCGCACCCGGATGCCGGCCTCGTGCATGTATTCGGTCAGATCCTCCGCCATGCGCTTGGTGAGGGTCGTGACGAGCACGCGCTCGCCCTTGAGAGCCGCTTCCCGGCATTCCGCCATCAGGTCGTCCACCTGGTGCTCGGTCGGGCGGACGATGCAGACCGGGTCGATGAGGCCGGTCGGGCGGACCAGCTGCTCGACGACGACGCCCTCGACGCGGTCCAGCTCCCAGGGTCCGGGCGTCGCGGAGACAAGCAGCGTCTGCGGGCGCATCTCGTCCCATTCCTCGAATTTGAGCGGGCGATTGTCGATGCAGGACGGCAGGCGGAAGCCGAACTCGGCCAGCGTCGACTTGCGCGCATAGTCTCCGCGGAACATGCCGCCCACCTGCGGCACCGACACATGGCTCTCGTCCACGATCAGCAGCGCGTCGGGCGGCAGATATTCGAACAATGTCGGCGGTGGTTGGCCCGGCGCGCGGCCCGTGAGATAGCGGGAATAGTTCTCGATGCCGGCGCAGGAGCCGGTGGAGACGATCATCTCCAGGTCGAAGACGGTGCGCTGCTCCAGCCGCTGCGCCTCCAGCAGCTTGCCCTGGGCCTCCAGTTCTTCGAGGCGCTGCTTGAGTTCGATCCGGATGCTCTGGGCCGCCTGCATCAGGGTGGGCTTCGGTGTCACATAGTGGCTGTTGGGAAACACCCGGATGGACCCCAGCGCCGCGGCGCGCTCGCCGGTCAACGGGTCGAATTCGTGGATCGCCTCCACCTCGTCGTCCCAGAGCGTCAGCCGCCAGGCGCGGTCCTCCATATGGGCGGGAAAAATCTCGATGCTGTCGCCCCGGACCCGGAATGCGCCGCGATGGAAGTTGTTGTCGTTGCGCCGGTATTGCAGTTCGACGAGCCGCTTGAGGAAGGCGTCCCGGTCGAGCCGCTTGCCGGCTGTCGCCACCGCCGTCATCTCGGCATAGGTCTCGACGGCGCCGATGCCGTAAATGCAGGAGACGCTGGCGACGATTACGACATCGCGCCGCTCCAGCAGGGCGCGCGTCGCCGAGTGGCGCATCCGGTCGATCTCCTCGTTGATCGAGGCTTCTTTCTCGACATAGGTGTCGGTGCGCGGAACGTAGGCTTCGGGCTGGTAGTAGTCGTAGTAGGAGACGAAATACTCGACGGCGTTGTCCGGGAAGAGGCCTTTCATCTCGGCATAGAGCTGGGCTGCAAGCGTCTTGTTCGGCGCCATGATGAGCGTCGGGCGCCCCATCTCGCGGATGACATGGGCGGCCGTGAAGGTCTTGCCCGAGCCGGTGACGCCGAGCAGCACCTGTTCGCGCTCGCCGCGGCGGAGGCCGTCGAGGAGTTCGGCGATGGCCTCCGGCTGGTCGCCTGCCGGCTCGAAGTCCGACGAAATGCGGAACGCGGCCCGCTCCGGAGCCGGCATGCCGGCTTGCGCGGCGAGCGGCGTTTGAAGCGGTTGAGCCATCGGCGCGACCGGTCAGAGCCAGTCGGGGACGGGCAGGCCGGCTTCTTTCAGGAAGGCCGGGTTCCAGAGCTTCGCCGAGTAGCGCTGGCCGAGATCGCAAAGCAGGGTGACGACGGTATGGCCGGGGCCGAGTTCCTTCGCTGCCCGGATCGCGCCTGCCACGTTGATGCCGCTGGAGAGCCCGACGCAGAACCCCTCTTCTTTGAGCAGGTCGAAGACGATCGGCAGCGCCTCGGAGTCGGGTATCAGATACGGGAAATCGACCTCGAGTCCCTCCAGATTGGCCGTCACGCGCCCCTGGCCGATGCCCTCGCTGATGGAGCTGCCTTCCGACTTGAGCTCGCCGTTCGCATACCATTCGTAGAGCGCGGCGCCCTGAGGGTCGGCAAGCGCAATCTTGATGTTCCGGTTGCGCTCAAGCAGGCCCATGGCTGTGCCGGCCAGCGTGCCGCCGGTGCCGACGGCAGAGACGAACGCATCCACCTTGCCGTCCGTCTGCGACCAGATTTCGGGCCCGGTGGTCTCGATATGGATCTGGCGGTTGGCGACATTGTCGAACTGGTTGGCCCAGATGGCGCCTTGCTTGTGCGTTGCTGCAAGCTCTTCCGCCAATCGGCCGGAAACATGGACATAATTGCCTGGGTCGCGATAGGGCACGGCAGGCACCTCGCGCAGGTCGGCGCCGCAAAGCCGCAGCATCTGCTTCTTTTCTTCCGCTTGCGTTTCGGGAATTACGATAACAGTCCGATAGCCGCGCGCATTGCCGACCAGCGCGAGCCCGATGCCGGTATTACCGGCGGTCCCTTCGACGATGATGCCGCCGGGCTCCAACTGCCCCCTGGCCTCGGCATCGCGGATGATGCCGAGCGCCGCCCGATCCTTCACCGACCCGCCCGGATTGAGGAACTCCAGCTTGGCGAGCACCTCGCAGCCGGTGAGCTCGGAGGCTTTCCGGAGACGCACCAGCGGCGTATTGCCGATGGTGTCAATGAAGCCGTCGCGAATGTTCATGATTCCTTAGCCCGGATTTCTCACCAATGTCATGGCCTGCGCGGCGCTGTCGGGCCGGCAGGGTAGATAAAGACGCGTAGCGCGATGCGGGGCATCGGGCAAGCGGCTTGACGCCCCCTGTCGGCCCGACGGCGCCGCCCTTCGTGTCGCGTCCAGCCGCTCGCCCGCTGTAGCGCAGGCCTCAAGCGTAGGCTCCGCTACGCTTTTCGGCCCGCTCCTTGCGGATCGAACGCCTGAACGTGTCGCAGGCCGTGACCTTGGTGGGAAATCCGGGCTGGCCCTTGCCGCGCGCCGAGTGCAAGTCATATAAGCGGAATATCGGCGGCGAGGAAGGGCGCTCGGCGATGGGCCTGCTGAAGGAGATCGACAGCTATATCGACCGCGACCCGGCGCTGCGCTCACGGCTGGAAGTGGTGCTGGCGTATCCGGGCTTTCACGCGCTGGTCTTTTACCGGATCGCCAACTGGCTCTGGCGCAAGCGCTTCTATCTCATCGGCCGGTTCGTCAGCCATCTGGGCCGAGGCTTCACCGGCATCGAGATCCATCCGGGCGCGACCATCGGCCAGCGGCTCTTTATCGATCACGGCATGGGGGTCGTCATCGGTGAGACGGCGGAGCTCGGCAACGATGTCACGCTCTACCAGGGAGTTACGCTTGGCACCACCTCGACCGCGAAGGGCAAGCGCCACCCGACGCTCGCTGACGGCGTGATCGTTGGGTCGGGCGCTCAGGTGCTGGGGCCGTTCACGGTGGGCGAGGGCGCGCGGATCGGCGCCAATGCGGTGGTTCTCAAGGCCGTGCCCGCCGGCGCAACCATGACGGGTATCCCGGCAAAGATGGCGCAGCCGCGAAGCCGCAGGCAGCCGGAGAGCTTCGTCGCCTACGGCACTCCTGAGGGCGTAACCAACCCCGACAGCCGTTCGATCCGCTCGCTGGCCGAAACGGTGAAGCGGCTGGAGGCGCGGGTGGGCGAACTGGAGCGGGAACTCGACGAACGCGGCCGCGACGGCGAGAGCGAAGACCGTTCGCCGCGAATCGGAACTGCCGGTTAGCCCGCATACAAATACTGTTATTCGAAAAGGAGAAGACCGTCATGGCGCGTCTGCCCATGCCCGAAACCCTGAGCGAACGCCAGCGCGAGGTTCTCGACGCGATTTCCGCCGGTCCGCGCGGCGGCGCTCGCGGCCCCTTTGCTGCTCTGTTACGCAGTCCCGAGCTCTGCGAGCGGGCCCAGTTGCTGGGAGCGTTCTGCCGCTTCGGCACGAGCCTCGGTCCACGGCTCTCGGAGCTTGCCATCCTGGTGACGGCGCGGGAGTGGACGGCGCAGTACGAGTGGTATGCCCATGCGCGGCTCGCCCGCGAAGCCGGTTTGGACGGGGAGATTGTGGAGGCCATCAAGGCGCGGAGGCGGCCGGAGGGGATGGCGGCGGACGAGGCCGCGGTCTACGACCTGTCCTCCGAGCTCTACGCGACGAAGCGCGTGAGCGACGCCACCTATGACCGCGCTGTCGCGGCTCTGGGCGAAACGGGTGTCGTCGAGACCATCGGCGTCATGGGCTATTACTGCCTGGTTTCGATGGCGCTGAACGTCTCCGGCGTCGAACTCCCGGAGGGCGAGCCGGAGCCGCTCAGCCTGTAGCCATCTAGCCGCGGCGTCCGCGGCCGCGGTGCTTCATCAGCCCGTCGAGCGCCTGGCGCTGCTCGTCGTTCAGCGTGGCAAACCAGCCGTCGAAGGCCGGACGGACATCGCTGAGGACCGCCGCCGCCGTCTTCGTGGCCGCTTCGGCAATGGCGAGCTTCGCCGGTAGCGTCTTCTCGGCGCGCAGCGCTTCGGTCTCCGCGCAGGTCTCGCCGACCTTTTCGCTTCCCGCCCGCACGGCGCCGGTCAGCCGGTCCCAGGCGGTCCGCTGTTCGGGCGTGAACGCCATGAAGGTCTCGGCGAAGGTGATCGCGGCCTCGATATGCTCGCCGCGCGCGTCGCTGCACAATTTCCGCTCCATGCCGCCCCGGCCGTGGCGGTAGCCGGCGAGCGTGATCGCGGCCTGGCCGGTGGCCACGCCCTGGCGGATGTCGGGCGACACGGCCCAGGCGCCGACCGCACCCAGGCTTGCGAGGCCCAGCCCGCCGGCGATGAGGATGACCTTGAGTTTCATGGGATGTCCTTCCTTCGGTTCTGCCGGCCGCAATGGCCGGATACGCCCTTATCTGGGGCCTGCCTGTAACGCACCCATGTCCCGGCCGCCGGCATTTGGCAACGAAGCATTGCGGACGCCGGCCCCGTTACGCTTCGTTACAAGATTTCCTCCGGCTCGCCGTTTCGACCGCCTAAACTCCGGTCCGTGAACAGCAGCCCGCATATCCTGGTTGTCGATGACGACCGTGAAATCCGCGACCTGCTCGCCCGGTTCCTGCGCAAGCACGGGTTCCGGGTGGAGACCGCTGCCGACGGCAAGGCAATGTTCCGGACATTGTCGGCGGGGCGCTTCGATCTGGTGGTGCTCGACCTGATGCTGCCGGGCGAGGACGGCCTCAGCCTCTGCCGCAGGGTCCGGGCGGAGTCCGACCTGCCGATCGTCATGCTCACGGCAATCGGGGAGGATACCGACCGCATCGTCGGGCTCGAGATGGGCGCCGACGACTATCTCGCCAAGCCGTTCAATCCGCGCGAGCTGCTGGCCCGCATCCGAGCCGTGCTGCGCCGCGCCCCGGAAATGCGCCAGCGGCCGGAGGCGGACCCATCCCGGACCTACCGCTTCCAGGGCTGGGTACTGGATGCCGGTCGGCGCAGCCTCCACGCGCCCGACGGCGCGCTGGTGGACCTGACCGGCGGCGAGTTCGACCTGCTGCTGGCGCTTGTCGAGCATCCGGGCCGGGTGCTGAACCGGGACCAGCTTCTGGACCTCACCCGCGGGCGCGAAGCCGGGCCGTTCGATCGCAGCGTCGATGTCCAGGTGAGCCGCCTGCGCCGCAAGATCGAGGAAGACGCGAAGCAACCGGAGCTCATCAAGACGGTGCGCGGCGGCGGCTATGTCTTTGCCGGCGCGGTGCGCGAAGGCCCGTGACCCGCTGGCTGCTCCGCCTCTGGCCGGAAGGCATTGCCGGCCGCCTCGGCCTGCTGCTTCTGGCCGCGCTGGCGGTGTTCTGTCTTGCGGCGGCGCTGGTCTATCTGGATGAGCGGCGCGACCGCGCGGTGGACAATTTCGGCCGCGCCATGTCGGTCCGGATGACGGCCATGATGGAGTTTCTGGAAGAAACGCCGGCGGACGGGAGGCAGCGGCTGCAGACCGTGCTGTCGGACCGGCGGTTTCGAGTGAGGCTGCTGCCGGGACAGCCGCAGGGCCAGGAATGGATGCCGCCTGCCCGCGTCGATATGGATGCCGCCCGCCACCTGCAAGTGCTCCAGCCTCGGCCGGTGCTCATGCGCCGGGGCGGCGCGGGCCCGAAGGACAGGCACGGCAGA
>MPNF01000054.1 GCA_002238885.1 Alphaproteobacteria bacterium bin95
GGCCTGGGCGCCGTTGAAGGTGCCGCGGACATTGAGCGCATAGGTCCGCTCCCAGAGGTCTTCGGTAATCTCGAGGAAGGGTTTTCGCGCCAGCGCCGCGCCCGCAGCGTTGAGTTCGAAATCCACCCGCCCGAAATCGGCGATGGCCCGGGCGACGGCCGCATCGACCTCGGCGCGCACGGTTACATCGCAGCCGACGAAGCTGGCCCGCGCGCCGAGCTGGATGACCTGGTTGGCCGTGCGCTCGGCGGCCTCGGGGTCGATATCGGCGCAGACCGCATTCGCCCCTTCCCGCGCAAACACCAGCGCCGTTTCGCGCCCGATGCCGCTGCCGGCGCCGGTTATCAGGATGGTCTTGTCCTTGAAGTAGTCCGGATCCCTGGGCATTGCGCTTCCCTCGGACTGCCGGCGCCTAGTTGAGCCAGCGTTTGCGGCGGCGATAATGCTTTACATTGCGGTAGGAACGCTTCTCGCCATGCTCGCTGATGCCGAGATAGAACTCCTTGATATCGGCGTTCTCGCCGAGCTCGGAGGCCGGCCCGTCCATGACGATGGCCCCGTTCTCCATCACATAGCCGTGGTCGGCGATGGCGAGCGCGAGCGCGGCGTTCTGCTCCACCAGCAGCACCGTCACGCCCTGCTCCTTGTTGAGCTTGCTTATGATGCCGAAGATCTCCTCGATGATCATCGGGGCCAGACCCAGCGACGGCTCGTCGAGCAGGACGATCTTGGGGTCCGACATCAACGCCCGGCCGATGGCCAGCATTTGCTGCTCGCCGCCCGACAGGTAGCCGGCCTGCACATGCCGGCGCTCCGCAATTCGCGGAAAGTAGCCATAGACCAGTTCCTTGCGCTGCTTCATGACAGCGCTCGACTGGATATGGCCGCCGGCGATCAGGTTCTCGTCGGCCGACAGGTTGACGAAGACCCGCCGCCCCTCGAAGACCTGAACGATGCCTTTCTTGACGATGTCGTGGGCTTCGAAAAGGTCGATGCGCTCGCCGTCGAGGTCGATGGAGCCGCGCGTGACCGCGCCGCGCTCGGGCTTCAGCAGGCCGGAAATGGCCTTGAGCGTGGTCGTCTTGCCGGCGCCGTTAGCGCCCAGCACGGTCGTGATCCGGCCTTCGGGCACCTCGATCGAGCAGCCCTTCAGCACCAGGATCACATTGTCGTAAACGACCTCGATATTGTTGAGATTCAGCATCGCCTCATATCCGGGCCGCCCGATTGAAAATGGTTAAAGCGGCGGGACCCGAAGGCCCCGCCAAAGTCCTTTGCGCAAGCCTTACTGGCGGCTCGCATCCGCTTTCAGCAGTTCCACCACGGTGTCGCGGTAGCCCTGGAACCAGTCGGTGGTCGGCACGAAGTTGGCGCCCTGGACCTGGAAGATGCGCACCCAGCCGCCGCCTTCATGGTCGAAGCCGGTGATCTCCATCGGTGGAACCAGACCGCCCAGCGTGAAGCCCTTGATTTGCTCCATGCCGTTCTTCACGTCCTCGCCGACGATGTCGCCGGAGCCCTTGGCCTTGATCGCATTCTCGATGGCCTTGAGATGGATGGCCGCCACGAAAACGCCGCGGTTGTAATAGACCGTCGAGGCCATCGCCTCCGGCGCGTCCTTGCCCTGGGCCTTGTACATGGCGCGGATATCGTCGAGCACCGCGTAGTCGCTGCCGACGCCGGCGAACTGCATCGCCGAATAGCCCTCGACCCGGTCGAAGCCGCCTGCCGCCGCGATGTCCGCCTCGCCGCCGGCCCACACGAAGCCGAGCACCTTCTCGAGCGGATAGCCGGCGCGTTTGAACTCCTTCATCGACACCGACGGCGCCCGCCCGAACAGGTGGGACAGCACGAAGTCCGCCCGGTAGCGGCGCGTGATGTCGAGCACCTGCGCGGACATCTCGATGCCGGGAGGCGGCACGGCGAATTCCTTCAGCTCGTAGCCGAGTTCATCGCGCAGCTTGTGTAGCACGGGCAACGGCTCGCGGCCCGCCGGGTTGTCATAGTAGATGTAGGCGATCTTCTTGCCCTTGAGGTCCCCGCCGAGCTGCGTGCGGACATATTCGAGCCCTGCCGCCGCCTGGCTCCAGTAGGACGCCGCGATCGGGAAGATATAGGGGAACTTCTCGCCATTGGCCGCCGCGGCGGTGCCGAAGCCCGGGGACGTGCCCGGGATCTTGTCTTCGGTCAGCTTCTGCGTCAGCGCTTGCGTGTGCGGCGTGCCGTAGAGGCCGATCAGGACGGCGCCTTCCTTCTTGTGCAGCGCATAAGCCTCGACGCCCGCCGGGACCTTGTACTCATGGTCGATCTCGATGGGCTTGATCGTGTGCCCCTCGATACCGCCCCTGGAGTTCACGAGGCTCACATAGTCGTGGTAGCCGGGGCACAGGAACGTGCCCACGGTCTGCGTCGGGCCGGTGCGGTCGCACTGCAGGCCGATGACGATCTCGGCCGCTCCGGCCGAAGTCGCCGCCCCCGCCGCGGCCATTGCGAGACCCGCGCCGAAGAGCAGTTTGTCGAGACGTCTCATTCCACGTCCTCCCTTCGCGTTTTGAGGGCTAGTAGGAGAAAGGCCATATCCGGAAGTAGTTCCGGATATTGAGCCACAGGCGGTTGAGGCCCTCGGGCTCCACCACCAGGAAGAACATGATCAGCGCGCCGAACAGGATGAGGCGGAATTGCGCCGTCACCTGGGCGAGAATCACCGGGTCGAAGAAGAACGCTCCGAATGAGTCCATGAAGATACGGATCACGATCGGAAGCAAGGTGATGAATATGGCGCCGAAGACCGAGCCCAGCACCGAGCCCAGCCCGCCGATGATGACCATCGCCAGATAGTCGATGGAGACGACGATCAGGAACTGCTCGTAGTTGGCGATGCTGAGATAGTAGGTGTAGAGCACGCCCGCCACGCCGGCGTAGAAGGACGAGATGGCGAAGGCGTAAAGCTTGTAGCGGAAGACGTTGATGCCGATGATCTCGGCTGCGATGTCCTGGTCGCGAATGGCGATGAAGGCGCGCCCGACGCGCGAGCGCACGAGGTTCATCGTCGCGACGATGGCGATGACCGCGAAGGCCATCAGGAAGTAGTAGAGCTCGATTTCGGTGTTCATCGCCTCGCCGAAGACGACCGGGCGCGGCACCTCGATGGACGCCTGGACACCGCCGGAAATCGCCGGCGTGTGGTTGATGACCCACTCGATGATGAACTGCGCGGCGAGCGTGGCGATGGCCAGGTAGAGGCCCTTGATACGCAGCGACGGGATACCGACCAGCACGCCCACGGCGGCCGCCATGATGCCGCCCGACGGCACCGCCAGCCAGAAGGGCCAGTCGAGCTTGGTGATCAGGTTCGCCGCGGTATAGGCGCCCACCGACATGAAGGCCGCATGGCCGATGGAGATCTGCCCCGTGTAGCCCAGCAGGATGTTCAGCCCGAGTGCGCCGACGACGGCGATGGAGATCAGACAGAGAATCGACAGGTAATAGGGGTCGAGGAACAGCGGTATCACGACCAGGAAGATGAATCCGACAAGTGCCACCGACCACCGTCCGACGGGCAGCGGGTAGAAGGCCATGTCCCCCTTGTAGGTCGTCTTGTAGTAACCGCTCTCGCGATGGAACATGGGAGATCAGATCCTCTCGATGATCGGCTTGCCGAACAGCCCGTAGGGCTTGAACATCAGCATCAGGATCATGAGCACATAGGGCGTGAAGTCCTTGGTGCCGCCCCCCACCATAGGGTCGAGATAGCCGGCAGCCAGATTCTCCACGACGCCGACGATGATGCCGCCGACGATCACGCCGACGATCGAGTCCAGGCCGCCCAGGATCACCACCGGGAACACCTTGAGGCCGATGATCGCGAGCTGCGTATCGACACCCAGCAGGCTGCCCCAGATGACGCCGCCGAGCGCGGCCACGACGCCGGCCATCACCCAGGCGAGCGCGAAATAGCGCTGCACATTGATGCCCATCGCCATCGACACCTGGTGGCTGTCCGCCACCGCGCGCATGGCAACGCCCTTGCGGCTCTTGAGGAAGAACCAGCCGAAACCGAGCAGGAAGATCACAGCCGCCGCGGCGCCGAGCAGGTGGATCGGGTTCAGGTAGATGAAATGGTCGCCGATGATGATCGGCGCGTCGTCGATCGGCAGATTCAGCGGGCGCGTCTCGGCGCCGAAGAAGAACGGCCCGGCGCCGCGCAACAGCGCCGCAAGGCCGATGGTCGCCATGATGATCGCCACAATCGGGCGTCCGATCATAGGCCGCAGTACGGTGCGCTCGAGCCCGACATTGAAGAGCACCATGAAGGCAACCGAGAGCGAGATCGCCAGCCAGAGCGGCAAGCCGTAGGAGGCCGCGCTGGCGCCGACGATGATGCCCGCGATCATGACGAATTCGCCTTGCGCGAAGTTGATCGCGTCCGTGGACTTGTAGATCAGCACGAAACCCAGCGCGATCAGCGAATACATCAGGCCGATCAGGACGCCGGAGACGAGCAGCTCCAGGAAAAAGCCCCAATTGAAGTCTTCCATGGGAGATGCGTTCCTCTCAGGCCGCGTCTTGGATCTGCATGCGATTGTCGATTAAGGCCTCCCGGCCGTCCTCGAATGTAACCGCCGTGCGAAGCTCGACAGACGTTCCGCCGGAGTAGAACGCCTCGATCACGTCAGCGTATTTGTCGGCGATGAAGGACCGGCGCAGCTTGCGGGTGCGCGTGATCTCCGCGTCGTCCGCGTCCAGGTCCTTGCCCAGCAGCAGGAACCGCTTCACGCGCCCGGCTTCCGGCAGGCCGCGGTTGATCCGCTCGATCTCGCTGCACACGAGTTCGTAGATTTCCGGCTTCTGGCTCAGGTCCATGTAGTTGGTGTAGGCGAGCGCCTGGCGCTCCGCCCAGTTGCCGACCGTGTTGAGGTCGATCGCCACCATCGCGCAGATGAAGGGGCGCTTGTCCCCGAAGGAAACCACCTCGCTGATGTACGGGGAGAATTTCAGCTTGTTTTCAATAAATTGAGGCGCATAGGCGGACCCGTCGGAGAGCTGGCCGACATCCTTGGCCCGGTCGATCACGACGATATGGCCGCGGTCGTCCATGAGGCCGGCATCGCCCGTGCGGAACCATCCTTCTTCGTCGAACGCCTCCTGCGTCGCCTCCTCGGCCTTGTAGTAGCCGGTGAACACGCCGGGGCTCTTGACGAGGATTTCGCCGGTGTCGGCGATGCGTACCGTCACCCCGTCGCAGACCGGCCCCACAGTGTCCGGGTTGGCCTGATCGTCCGGCTGCACGGAGATGACGCCCGTGACTTCGGTCGAACCGTAAACCTGCTTCAGGTTCACGCCGAAAGACCGGAAGAAGCGGAACGTGTCGGGCCCGAGCGGCGCGCCGCCGGTCAGCGCCCAGCGGGTGCGGCGAAAGCCGAACTGGTCGCGCACCGGCCCATAGACCAGGAACTCGCCCAGCCGGTAGCGCAATCCGAGGCCGGCAGGTATCGGCTTCCCCTCCACCCGGCAGGTCTCCGCCTGCTCCGCGACACCGCGGAAATACTCGAAAACCCGCCGCTTCAGGGCGGATGAGTCGTTCGCGCGCACCAGGATGTCGGAGAGCATCGTCTCCCACAGGCGCGGCGGCGCGATAATTCCCATGGGGCTGAGTTCGCGGAGGTCCCGGCGCAGGGTTTCGGGGCTCTCGGGGCAGTTGATCGTCGAACCCACCATCAGGGCGGCGCAGAGCCCGTAAAGCGAATCGCCGACCCAGGCCATCGGCAGATAGGCCAGATAGTCGTCGCCCTCCCGCACATCCTCCACCTTGCAATAGATTTCCGCCGTCCGGACGAGGTTGTCATGGCTCAGCATGACGCCCTTCGGCCTCCCGGTCGTGCCCGACGTGTAGCAGATGAGGCCGATATCCCCGGGCGCCACTTCCTTGCAGAGCGCCTCGAAATCGCCTCCGGCGGCGCGGCCTTCCTCCTGCAGGTCGGAAAACGAGGCCAGGATTTCCTCGTCGTAATCCATCATGCCGCGGGGGTCGGAATAGACGAGCAGCTCCAGCGTCGGCAGCTCGTCGCGAATGGAGAGAATCTTGTCCGCCTGCTCCTGGTCCTCGGCGACGACGACCTTGACCTCGGCATGGTTGAGAACGAAGGCGAGCTCCCGCGCGATCGAGTCCTGATAGACCGGCACGGCCGAGCCACCGAGGCACATGGCGGCCAGTTGCGACCAGTAGAGATGAGGGCGGTTGTCGCCGATCACGGCGAGCTTGTCGCCCTCGGTGAAACCGCGCGCCTTGAGGCCGAGGGCGCAGGCGCGGACATTGTCCGCATAGCCCTGCCAGTCCCAGGTCTCCCAGATGCCGTAGAGCTTTTCGCGGATGGCGGGCTTCTGCGGCCGCGTCTCGACATTGCCGAGCAGCAGCGCGGGAACCGTCCTTGCGTCTGCCATGGCCCCGTCCTCCCTAATGCGCAGTGCCGAGATAGGCCTGGATGACCTTGGGGTCCGCGCGCACCTGGTCCGGCGTGCCCTCGGCGATCTTCTCGCCCATGTCCAGCACGGCGACCCGGTCCGAGATGTCCATCACCACGCCCATGTCGTGCTCGATCAGAACGATGGTCGTGCCCCACTCGGCGGAGACATCGAGGACATAGCGCACCATGTCCTCTTTCTCCTCCTGGTTCATGCCCGCCATCGGCTCGTCCAGCAGCAGCAGGGTCGGGTCCGAGGCGAGCGCGCGGCCGAGCTCGACGCGCTTCTGGAGGCCGTAGGCAAGGGCGCCGGCCGGCGTCTTGCGCAGGTCGGACAGCTTCAGGAAGTCGATGATCTCCTCGCAGCGGCGCCGATGGAGGATTTCCTCCCTCTGCGCCGGGCCCCAATAGAGAAGCGACGCAAACACACCGGACTTCAGCCGCACATGGCGCCCGAGCATCAGATTGTCGAGCACCGTGAGGCCGCGGAACAGGGCTATGTTCTGGAATGTGCGGGCTATGCCGAGTTCGGCGATCTCGTTCGGCTTCAACCGGCCGATGTCCCTGTCCCGGAAGAGGATTGCGCCCTCGTCCGGTTTGTAGAAGCCCGACACCATATTGAGCAATGTGGTCTTGCCGGCGCCGTTGGGGCCGATAATGGCGAAGATTTCGCCTTTCGTAACGGCAGTGGACACGCTGGCAACGGCGCGCACGCCACCGAAATTCTTGCTGACCCCTTCTACCGAGAGGGTCGGGCCTCCGTCCGCCTCCCCAAGCGTGCTATCGGGCATCCTCCCCCCTCGCAGCACATTTCTGTCGCACAGACGCTAGACAGTTCCAGGGGAAACCGGAAGCCAAAAAAACAGGCGTCCGTCCAAAGGGGCGGCGGGTCACGCCAGGCGGCGGCGATAGAGGGCGAGCAGGCGCTCCCAGTGGCGCTCCGCCGCCGGCACGTCGTAGCACCAGCGCTCCGGGAAGGCGAAGCCGTGATGCACGCCCGGATAGATCTCCATCTCGCCCCCGTTGCCCGAGGCGTCGAACAGCGTGCGAAGCTCCGCCACCATGTCCGGCGGCGCGAGGTCGTCATGCTCGGCGCAAGCGATGTAAAGCTCGCCCCTCGCCTTTCCGAGCGACAGATGAGGGCTCTCCTCGGCGTCCGAGACCAGCCAGGTGCCGTAGAAGGACGCCGCCGCGGCGACCCGGTCCGGATAGCGGGCCGCGGCGGCCAGCGAATAGGGACCGCTCATGCAGTAGCCGTGCGTGCCGACGGGGCCCGGCGCGGCGTCGGCCTGCCCGTCCAGCCAGGCCAGCATATCGCCGACATCCTCCATGACGGGAGGGATCGTCATGCGCGTGCGCACCGCCCGCATCGCGGCCTGTTCCGCACTTCCCTTCTCGAGCACGTCCGGGCCGTATTTCGTTTCCCGGCCAGCGCGGTAATAGAGGTTCGGCAACAACACGAAATAGCCGACCGACGCCAGCCGTCGGGCCATCTGGTAAAGTTCCTCGCGGATGCCCGGCGCGTCCATAAGGAACAGCACGGGCGGGAACGGGCCGCCCCGCTCCGGCCGGCAGGTGAAGGTCTCCATCGCGCCGGCGCGCGTCTCGATATCGACGATTTTCTCGATCATGGCGTTCCTTCTTCCTACAGTCCCGCCGCACTATACAGCGGCGGGGAAATGAGCCACCATTTTCCTGTGAGCCGGATTGACGGAAGGAGCGCCCCATGCATGCCTCGGATATCGTCTTCGCCCTCAAGGAGGCCTCGGACGGCCCGCACGCGCTCCAGAATGTTCGCCGCGTGCTGAACGACTGGCGCGAGCGCATCGACGAGGTGTCGGAGGCGTTGGACTACATATCCGGCATCGGCGGCAACGCGAACCAGGCCTTCTACCGCACGCCGGAGCTCAGCGTCCTGAAGGTATGCTTCCCCTCCGGCAAGCGGACGCCGCCGCACGACCACGGCTCCTGGGCGGCGATCCTGGTGCTTTCCGGCTCGGAGAAAAACGTAATCTACCGGCAAGGCGGCGACGGCCTCGAATACGCCAACGAGGCTGTGCTGACGCCGGGCACGATCCTGACCATGCCGGCCGATGCCGCCCATACGGTGGAGAGCCTGGGGGACGAGCCGGCAATCGGCCTGCATGTCTATGGCGGCGACGTGCTGGGCGTCGAGCGCAGCATGTGGGACCCGGATACGCTCGAAGAGCATCCGCTGGAATGGGACCACTATGAAGTTCTGGCCGAGAGAGCTTCCAAAGCCGACAAGGCGCCGCTGACCTGATACGCGCCTCCCGCGCCTTTCCATTTTCCAGTTCCGACGCAGAAGGAGAAGCCATACCCATGGCTGAAATCGGCAAACCGGCCCCGGCATTCGGGGTCGTCAACCAGGACGGCGCGCCCGTCACGCTGGAGGACTTCAGGGGGCGGAATGTCCTGATCTGGTGGTATCCGAAGGCCGACACGCGCGGTTGAACCATCGAAGGCAACGGGTTCCGTGACCGAATCCAGGACTTCGAGGCAAAGAACACCGCAATCGTCGGGTGCAGTTTCGACACGCCGGCGGACAACAAGGCCTTCCGGGACAAGGCCTCCTTCCCGTTCGACCTGCTGAGCGATTCCGACAGGGCGATGTCGGTCGCCTACGGGGCGGCGGCGGACGCCGAAGCCGAGAGGCCGAAACGCATCTCGGTGCTGGTCGGGCCGGACGGCAAGGTCGTCAGGCGCTATGACGCGGTGACGCCGGCGGACCATCCGGAGGAGGTGCTCGCCGACCTGGGCTGACAGGCGCGCGTCAGTCCAGGATGAAGTGCGGGACGAAACAGGCGTCGTCCGTGGTGATGTCGCCTTCGTCCTCGCGGATGCACATGCCGGCCGGCTCGCTCGCCACCAGCCAGACGCCGCACATCGGCCGCCGGCCGTCGAAAGAGGGGAGCGGCGCAACGGCCTGGCGCACGAACCCCTCCGCGCCGTAAGGCCCGTCGAAGTCCATCACCGTGCGGCCGTTCTCCACGAAGGCGATATTCGCGCCTTCGCGGGAGAGCAGCGGCTTGCGGACATAGCGCCCGCCCAGCGATGCAGCCTTCGGGTCGTCCTCGAAGAATGTCGGCAACAGGTTCGGGTGCCCCTCGAACATCTCCCAGAGCAGCGCCAGCAGGCCCTTGTTCGACAGCACCGCCTTCCAGCCGGGCTCGATGAACTGCGTATCCGAGCCCGGTATGCGGCTGCCGAACTCCTCCTCCATCAGCCATTCCCACGGATAGAGCTTGAAGAGCCAGCGGACCGGATCGTCATCGGTATCGGTGAAGCGCCCGTCGTCGGACAGGCCGATATCCTCGATGAACATCCGCCGCGTGGCGAGCCCGGCCTGCCGGGCGCAGTCCTCCAGATATTCGACGGTGCCGAGATCCTCGTCAGTGTCGCGCGCGCAGGCGAGATGCAATGGCCCGTCGACGCCGAAACGGCCGATGGCGTCGATCAGCCGTTCGTGGAGGGAGTTGAACTGGTCCGCGCCTTCGGGGACGAGGCCCTGCTCCATCGCCTGTTCCAGCCATACCCACTGGAATATGGCGCTTTCGTAGAGGGCCGTCGGCGTGTCCGCGTTGTATTCATAGAGCTTCGCCGGGCCGTTTCCGTCATAGCGGAAGTCCATGCGGCCGTAGAGGTTGCGCTCGCCGTTCCGCCAACTGTCCGCGACATAGCCCCGGAACATCTCCGGGACCGCCAGGCGCCGCAGCACTTCCTCGTCCGCCACTGCCCGCTCGACGACCTCGAAGCACATCTGCTCCAGCTCTTCCGCAGGGTCTTCGAGGTCCTCCTCGACTTCCCGGAGCGTGAAACGGTAGGCGTGGGACTCGTCCCAATAGCGTTCGCCGTCGGGCGTGTGGAAGGTGAAGCCGTGCTCGGCCGCGACCTGCTGCCAGTTGTCGCGCGGCCTGACCGCCCTGCGCTCCATCAGCCCCCGCCGCCGAAACCCGTAGCGCGGGCGCGCGCGCCGAAACCGCCGCGCCGCTGCGTGTAGAGCTTCTTCGCCGGGCGGGCTGCAGCGCGCTCGGAGACCTGTGTGCGGCCGACCTTGTCGCCGACCGAACGGTTATCCGCCGTGCGGAAGGCCTTGCGGTCGTCCCCCGAACGATAGAGCGGCTGCGTATAGCCCCGCCCGCCCATCATCTGCCCCATCATGAAACCCGCCATGAGGGGCATGAAGACGCTGCCGCCGGTACTGCCCCGGTAGGGCGAGACCTCGCAGCCCTCGGCGCCGAAATCGGCTTCGCAATCGGCGCGCGAGTTGTATTTGGGCGAGACCTCGGCGTGTTGCGCTTTCGCCGCATCGAACTCGCCATAGCATTGTTCGGCGGTCAGGCCCTGCTCGGCGACGCACTGCTCGACGGTCTCGAAAATCGCGGTGTCGATCTTCGGTTCCTCGCAGGCCGTCAATGTCAGCGCAGAAGTGCCCATCATCACGAGAGCGATTTTGCCCGAACGTTTCATGGCGTCTCCTTCCTTCGGTCCCGAAGACTCACCGCGCGAGCCGCATCTCGACCAGATTGGCGAAATAGCTCGAGCCGATGGGCAGCACATCGTCGTTGAAGTCGTAGCGGGGGTGGTGCAGCCCGGGGTCCTCGCCGGTCACGCCGCCGCCGAGCCAGATATAGGCGCCGGGGCGCTCGAGAAGCATGTAGGA
>MPNF01000055.1 GCA_002238885.1 Alphaproteobacteria bacterium bin95
TGGAGGACGCGCATACGATTCGCCTGGGAGGACGGCGCATCACCGCCGACAAGGTGCTGGTGGCGGTCGGCGGCTGGCCCTGGATGCCCGACATTCCGGGAATCGATCACGCGATTACCTCGAACGAGGCGCTTGAGCTGAAGACCCGGCCCGACCGCATCCTGATCGTCGGCGGAGGTTATATCGCGGTCGAGTTCGCCGGCATTTTCCACGGCCTCGGTGTCGAAACGACCGAGATGATCCGCGCTGAGCATCTGCTGAACGGCTTTGACGACGATATCCGCAAGGAACTTGGCGAACAGATGCAGGCGGACGGCGTCGAGATCGTCAACCGCACCAATCCGACAGCTATAGAGAAAACGAACAACGGCTACCGCGTTACGACCGATACCGGCCGCACAATCGATACCGACCTGGTCATGTTTGCGACCGGCAGGAACCCCAACACGACCCGACTCGGCCTGGAGGAGGCGGGCGTTGCTCTGGACCGCAAGGGAGCGGTGTCGGTGGATGCGGATTCGCGGAGTTCCGTCGAGAACATATACGCCATCGGCGACGTAACCGACCGGCTGGCGCTGACCCCTGTTGCGATACGCGAGGGCCACGCCTTTGCCGACACCGTCTTCGGCAACAGGCCTTGGCAGGCGGATCATGCCAATGTGCCCACCGCCGTATTCAGCCAGCCGCCCATTGGCACCGTGGGCATGACAGAAGCCGAAGCGCGCACGAAACACGGCGAGGTCGATATCTACAAGAGCCGCTTTCGGCCGCTGAAGCACACGCTTACCGGCCGCGATGAGTTCACCCTGATGAAGCTGGTAGTGGACTCGGCAACGGACCGCGTGCTGGGCGCTCACATGATCGGCGCCGATGGCCCCGAGATCGCGCAGGGCCTCGGCATTGCCGTCAAGATGGGCGCGACCAAGGCTCAGTTCGATGCGACGGTCGGCATCCATCCGACCGCCGCCGAAGAGTTCGTGACTATGCGCGAGCCGGCGTAACCGGCCTGCCGCTTGCCTACTGGCGGGAGACGTCCACCTCCTTGCAGGTGATGAACTCCAGCAGGGCCGGCTGGCCTGCCTCGGTCGCCGCGATGCCTCGGGCGATAGCGGCTTGGATCTCACCCGGATCGGTGACGCGCTCGCCATAGGCGCCGAAGGCGCGCGCCATGGCGGCGTAGTCGCCGGAAATATCCGTCGAGCGGAACTTCTCGGTCGAGACCGGCATGACCTTGAGCTCGATGGCCATGGAGAAGTTGTTCAGCAGGATGGACAGTATCGGGATACGCTCGCGCACGGCCGTCTCGACATCCATGCCGGTGAAGCCGATAGCGGCATCGCCCCACACATTGATGCAGAGCTTTTCCGGGCAGGCGAGCTTGGCGCCCATGGCGAGGCCCAGGCCATAGCCGAGCTGCGTCGTCTTGCCCCAACCGATATAGGAGAGGGGCTCGGTCGCCTTCCAGAAGGGGGAGAGCTGGTCGCGCGGACTGCCGGCATCATGGGTGATGACGACATTCTTCTTGTCCACCGCGCGCTCAAGCTCGGCCAGCACGCGATAAGGATTGAGGGGCGCTTCGTCGCTCTCGCGCTTGGCGGCCCATTCCGCGAGCCAGCTTTCCATGCCGGCTGCGATCTCGGCTGCAACACCGGTGGAATCGCGTGCGGGCTCTCCGGCCAGTGCACCCAGCAACGCATCGAGCGTCAGGGCGGCGTCGCCCACAAGGCCGAGCGCCACCGGTACGTCCTTGTTCAGGTCCATCGCATCGAGCGTGGCGTGGATGACGGTCTTTCCCTTCGGCATGGAGACGCCGAAATTGGTCTCGGTGAAGCTGCAGCCGATACCGAAGATCAGGTCCGACCGGTCGAGGAAGCTGCGCACCGGGCGCGGCATAGCAAGGCCGCCGGAGCCCAGGCTCAGCGGATGGTCTTCCGGGAAAGCGCTCTTGCCCTCAAGGCTGGTGCAAACGGGAATTGCCAGTTGCTCCGCCAGCGCTTTCAATTGCGGCCAGGCCTTCGCGTAGTGCACGCCCTGTCCGGCGTAGATGACCGGGCGTTTTGCCGTCTTGAGCATCTCCGCCGCCTTCGCCACGGCCTCCGGGTCGGGGCCGCTGCGGGTAGAGAGCACCGGTTCGTAGACGAGTTCGCCGGACAGTTCCTCGTTCATGAGGTCGGCGGGGACCTCGACGACGACCGGGCCGCCGCGTCCGTTGCGCAGGCGAGTGAAGGCACGGCGCATGACATTGCCGATCTCTTCCACGGAAGTGATCGGCTCCGTCGATTTCGCAATCGGCTTCATCGCCTGGGTCGAGTTGAAATTCGGGTGGATGTGCGCGATGCGCTGCGGATAGCCCATCGGTATCACGAGCAGCGGGACCGATTCGCCATATGCCTGGGCGATGCCGCCATAGGCGTTCTCGGAGCCGGGACCGTGTTGCATGGCGAAGACGCCGAGACTGTCGCCCGAGGTCATGCGCGAGATGGCGTCCGCCATATGCAGGCCGACGCGCTCCTGTCGGACGATGATCGGGCGGATATCGAGATGCGCGGCATATTCGAGAACATGGTTCACCGGGTAGCCGATGATCGTCCCGATGCCTTCGCGCTTCAGGATTTCCGAAATCGCTTCGACGGCCTTCATGGGGATGCCACTCCTGTAGGTTCCCCCTAAACTTGCCGGAGCCGGGAGCGAGAGGGAAGAGCCGGATGCAGCATGCGACCTTGAAGACCGTTGGCATACTCAGCCCCGGCGATATGGGGCATGGCGTGGGACGGGCCTTGCGGGAGTTCAATGGCCTGCGCGTCGTCACTGACCTGTCGGGGCGGAGCGACAGGACGCGTGGCCTTGCCGAGGCGGCCGGGTTCGAGGATGCGGGTTCGCTCGACGCCGTGGTCGCGGCATCGGACCTCGTGCTGTCGATCATGCCGCCGGCTGCGGCGGAGGGATTCGCAGCGAGGATTGCGCCTCTGATCGGCTCCGATGGACCGATCTTCGCAGACATGAATGCCGTGGCGCCCGAAACCGCGCGCCGAATTGCGTCCCGCTTCCCGGCAGAGCGTTTTGTGGACGGCGGCATTGTCGGACCCTCTCCCAAGGGGCCGCAGCCGACCCGTTTCTATGTGTCCGGGGCTCCGGCTGCCGCGATGGAGGCGTTGGCCTCGGAAAGGATTGCGGTCCGTCCGCTGGGTCCAGAAATCGGCAGGGCGTCGGCGCAAAAGATGCTCTATTCGGCCCTCAACAAGGGTTACTGGGCGCTTCAGGCGGCCGTATTGACGGCAGCCGAACGGGCCGGGCTGGGCGAAGAGCTGCGCGCTGAACTCGCCTTCAGCCAGCCGGCCGTGCTCGCACGCATGGAGGAACGGATCGGTATGCTGCCCTCCGATGCCCACCGCTTTCATCCGGAGATGGCGGAAGTTGCAGCCTTTTTCGAAAGCCTCGGCATAACGTCCGGCTTTCACAAGGGCGCCGAGGACCTGTTCCGGCTGCTGGAGCGGACACCGCTGGCCGAGGAAACGCGAGAGACCTGGGACCGCGAGCGTCCGCTCCGGGAATCCATCCGTATTTTCGCGGAAGCCGTCGAGGAATAAGCTGGCAGCGGCAAGAACACGAACGGGGAGGGCGACGGATGGCGTCGGCAAGGCGGCTCGAAGGCAAGGTGGCGATGATTACCGGCGGTGCGTCGGGTATAGGGGCGGAAAGCGCGCGCCTGTTTGCGGAGCACGGTGCGGCTGTAGCGGTCGCGGACATCAACGACAATCTCGGGCCGTTGGTCGTCCGGCAGATTGAGGAGGCCGGCGGCGCGGCCTGCTATGTCCATCTCGACACGGTGGACGAGGACCAGTGGCGCGAGACGGTCAAGTCGGTGCTCGACCGCTTCGGGCGGCTCGACATAATGCTGAATGCGGCGGGCGTGTCGGGCCGGATGCCGGACGGTTCGGCGGCCCCGCGCATCGGCGAGGCGGACCTGGCGAACTGGAACCGGGTCATGGACGTGAACTCGACCGGCGTCTTTCTCGGAACGAAACACGCCATCGAGGCGATGCGGGCTAGCGGGGGCGGGTCGATTATCAATATCTCGTCGATCTACGGCATTGTGGGCTCTGTCCACAATGCCGCCTACCACGCCTCCAAGGGCGCGGTCAGAACCCTCAGCAAGTCGGCCGCTGCCCAATACGCGAGCGAGGGCATCCGGGTGAACTCGGTTCATCCCGGCTTCGTCGATACTCCGATGACGGAAACCGTCCACAGCAGCCCGGAGCTGGCGCGCCCGCGGCTCGACCAGACGCCGATGGGACGGTTCGGCCAGCCGGCCGATATCGCCAATGGCTGCCTGTTCCTGGCAAGCGACGAGTCGGGCTGGATGACCGGTGCGGAACTGGTGATCGACGGCGGCATGACCGCCGTTTGACTGCGGACCGCTACTTGCCGGTCAGAATGCGCTCAAACAGCTGCTTGACGGTCGGGACGAAACCGTCCGCATAGAACGGGTCCGAGTGGAAGCGGTAAGCGTTGTGGCCGGAGAACATCAACTGTTCTTCGACCGACCCGCCATGGCTAATCTGTTGCAGCGTTTTCTGGATACAGAAGGAGCGGGGGTCGGCCTTGCGCCCGGTCGTGCCCGCCTCGTTCTGCGACCAATTGCTGAACTGGCAAGCCGACAGGCAGCCCATGCACTCGATCTGATCCGTCAGGATCTGCCGCCGGCGCTCGGGCGTCACGAATACCAGTGTCGAGTCCGGCGTGCGCATCCCTTCCGAGAAACCCGCCTCGATCCAGGCTTCGGCGCGCGTCCTGTCGTCAGCCGATACATAGACCGGGCGACCGCGCGGGCCGACCGGGAAGGCAACATCGTGGCCGCCGACGGGCTCGGTCGAAAAGGCGATCTGGTGCTCGGCGCGCTCGCGCAATTCGTCAAGAAACGTGTTGCGCACCGCCGACGAATAGAAGCCGGTCGGGCTGAAGCGATTGAGGAAGACATCGCCTTCCTTGAGTGTCAGCAACTTGCGCTTCCACTCATCGGAAATCGGGCTTTCCTGGGTAAGCAGCGGTCGGGTGCCGAACTGGAAAGCGACCGGGGCAATCTCCGGGTCCTCGATCCAGTGCGACCATTCGTCGAGGCACCAGACGCCGCCTGCCATGATTATCGGGACATGCGCCAGGCCCACCTCGGTCATCTGCCGGCGTAGCTGGACGACGCGCGGTCGGGGGTCCTCAGGGCGGTTCGGATCCTCGACGTTGGAGAGGCCGTTATGCCCGCCGGCGCGCCACGGGTCCTCGTAGACGACGCCGCCGAGCAGGTTCGGAAACTTGCGGTAGGCACGCTTCCAGAGGGCGCGAAAGGCGCGGGCCGACGAAATGATGGGGTAGTAGTGGACGCCGAAGCGGGCCGCCAATTCGGCCAGCCTGTAAGGCATTCCGGCCCCGCACGTAATGCCGTGGATCAGGCCCTTGGCGCCCTCCATCACAGAGTTCAGCACACGCTCCGCGCCCGCCATTTCCCAGAGCACATTCATGTGAATGCGACCCTGGCCGCCGGCGCTGTCATATGCGATGCGCGCCTGTTGAATGGCGCCCCGAACCGCGTGCGCCAACAGCTCCTCGTGCCTCTCCCGCCGGGTCTTGCCGTAGTAGTTCTGGACGAAGGCGGAGCCGTCTTCGCGGAAGCTGTCGGCGTTGACGCCAGAGAATGTCCCGACGCCGCCGCAGGCAGCCCATGCGCCCGAACTCTCTCCGTTCGAGATCGCAATGCCCTTGCCGCCCTCAATGAGCGGAAAGACCTCGCGGCCGGAGAAGAAGACCGGGCGCACGACTGCCATTGGCGTTAGTCCGCCGCCGCCGTCAGGTCCGCCCCGGTCTCCTGGTCGACGGACTTCATGGAGAGGCTCACCTTGCCGCGGTCATCGACGCGCAGCACCTTGACCTTCACCTGGTCGCCCTGCTCCACGACATCGCCGACGGTCTTGACCCGTTCCGGGGCAAGCTCGCTGATATGGACGAGTCCGTCGCGGCTGCCGAGGAAGTTCACGAACGCTCCGAAATCGACGATCTTGACTACCTTGCCGGTATAGATAGTGCCAACTTCCGGCTCGGCAACGATGCCCTTGATCCATTCGATCGCGGCTTCGGAAGCCTTGGGATCGACCGAGGACACCTTGATCGTTCCATCGTCGTCGATATCGATTTTGGCGCCGGTGGTTTCCACGATCTCGCGAATAACCTTGCCGCCCGAGCCGATCACTTCGCGGATCTTGTCGCGAGGGATCGACATGGTAGTCATGCGCGGCGCGAAGTCGCTCACATCGTCGCGTGCCGTGTCGAGCGCTCCGGCCATCTCACCCAGAATATGCATCCGCCCCTTCTGCGCCTGCTCCAGCGCGGTCTGCATGATATCTTCAGTAATCGAGGTGATCTTGATATCCATTTGCAGCGAGGTTACGCCGGCCTCGGTTCCGGCGACCTTGAAGTCCATGTCGCCCAGATGATCCTCGTCCCCGAGGATGTCCGAGAGGACCGCGAACCGGTCGCCTTCCTTGATGAGGCCCATCGCAATGCCGGCGACCGGGCGCTTCAGGGGCACGCCCGCATCCATCAGCGACAACGAGGCGCCGCAGACCGACGCCATCGAGGACGACCCGTTCGACTCCGTGATCTCCGAGACGACGCGAATGGTGTAGGGGAAGTCTTCCTTCTTCGGCAGCAGCGGCCGGACGGCCCGCCAGGCGAGCTTGCCGTGCCCGATTTCGCGCCGGCCGGGTGCCCGCAGCATCCGCGCTTCGCCGGTCGAATAGGGCGGGAAGTTGTAATGGAGCATGAAGTGCTCGCGGTAATCGCCATCCAGCGCATCGATGATCTGCTCGTCCTGCGACGTGCCGAGCGTGGAAACCACGATTGCCTGGGTCTCGCCGCGGGTGAACAGCGCACTGCCATGCTGGCGCGGCAGGATGCCGACCTCGCAATCGATGGGGCGCACCGTTTCCAGGTCGCGGTCGTCGATCCGCTTACTGGTGTCCAGAATAGCGCCCCGCACGATGTCTCGCTCGAGGTCCTTGAAGAACGGCGCGGCCAGGGCCGGGTCCGTGCCGGCCTCTTCCAGCTTGGCGAGAACGTCCGTCTTGGCGGCGGAAATGGCCGTCTGGCGGGCCTGCTTCTCGCGAAGCGCGTAAGCATCGCCCATTGGCGTCCGGCCCATTTCATAGACCTTCGCCTTCGCCTCCTCGGCGCCGGGCTCCGGATCGGGCAGGTCCCACGGGTCCTTGGCGCATTCCTCTGCCATGTCGATGATGGCGTCGATGACCGGCGCGAAGCCCCGATGGCCGAACATCACGGCGTCCAGCATCTGCTGCTCGGGAAGCTCCTGCGCTTCCGACTCCACCATGAGCACGCCCTCGGAGGTGCCCGCGACCACAAGGTCCAGCGTCGACGACTGCATTTGCTCCGTTGTCGGGTTGAGGACGAACTCGCCGTCCACAATGCCCACCCGGGCGCCCGCGATCGGGCCGAGGAACGGGATTCCGGAGAGCGTGAGCGCAGCCGATGTGCCGACCAGTGCCAGGATATCGGGGTCGTTCTCCAAATCGTGGCTCATCACTGTGCAGACGATCTGGGTCTCGTTGCGGAAACCCTTGGCGAACAGTGGCCGGATCGGCCGGTCGATCAGCCGCGAGGTCAGCGTTTCCTTCTCGCTCGGCCGCGCCTCGCGCTTGAAGAAACCGCCGGGAATCTTGCCGGCGGCATAGGTCTTTTCCTGGTAGTTGACGGTCAGCGGGAAGAAATCGAGCCCGACTCTCGGGCTTTTCTCCGCGACCACGGTGCACAGCACCGCCGTTTCTCCGAGGCTTGCCATAACGGCAGCGTCGGCCTGGCGCGCGATGCGGCCTGTTTCCAGGACCAGCGGGCGTCCGCCCCAGTCAATTTCCTTGCGGACGATATCGAACATATCGGATGCAACCCTTTCCCGGCCGCGACCCGGACGGTGCGGCCTTTTACATGTTTTCTGTCCGACGCCGGCCATCCGGCGTCCCGGTCGTCAGCGGCGCAGGCCGAGGCTTTCGATCAGCGTCCGGTAGCGCCCGTTGTCCTTCCCGCGCAGATAGTCGAGCAGGCCGCGGCGCTGGCCGACCATGACGAGCAGGCCGCGGCGTGAGTGGCGGTCTTTCTTGTGTGTCTGGAGGTGCTCGGTCAGATTACGGATGCGTTCCGTCAGGATCGCCACCTGCACCTCCGGCGATCCCGTGTCGTCTTCGTTCGTACGAAACTCCTGAATGAGTTCGGTCTTTCGTGCGGCGGTAATCGACATCTGTTGCTCTCGTTCCTTGTAGCTATGGATTGACAACCCGCACCGGCCGAACCGTTCCGGAATCGTACCGAGCCACGGCGACAAGGACCTCGCCCATCCGGGCGCGAATCGTCATACCGTCGTGAAACCCGGCGATCCGTGAAAGATCGGCCGCGCTGAACAACCGCAGCGCTTGTCCATTCCTGAGCGCTGCGGCCTCTTGCTCCGAGACGGACAGAGCCGGGATGTCGGCCAGCGACCTGTCCGTCGGCAGCAAGAATACACTCTCCGGGCCTATATGGGCCAGAGCTTCCAGTTCTTCCAGCGTAATTGCGTCCTCGACGCGAAACGGCCCCACGCACAGTCGCCGGAGTGCAGAGACATGTCCGACGGTGCCGAGTGCAGCCGCGAGGTCGCGTGCGATGGCCCGGACATACACGCCCTTGCCGGTTTCCGCCGTGAATTCCGCGCTGTCGTCATCCAGGCGGCGTTCGAGCCGCAGGTCCATGACTTCGACAGGACGGGGCGGCAGGTCGGGCGCTTCGTCGGCCCGGGCCAGATTGTAGGCCCGTTTCCCACCTACCTTGACGGCGGAATATTGCGGCGGGGCCTGCATGATTTGCCCGGTAAAGGCGGGCAGGGCGCTCCGGATGGCGTCGTCGTCCGGCCGTGCGGCGCTGGTCTCCACAACCTTTCCGTCGGCGTCGTCCGTGTCGCGGGCTTCGCCCCAGCGCAGCGTAAAGCGATAGACCTTGCTGCCTTCCATGACCCAGGAAACCGTCTTGGTCGCGTGGCCGAGAGCGACCGGCAATACGCCGGTGGCGAGCGGGTCGAGCGCCCCGCCATGCCCGATCTTGGCGCCGCCGCTCAGCCGCTTGATCCGGTTGCAGACATCGGTAGATGTCATGCCGGCAGGTTTGTCCATGACAATCCAGCCGTTGAGGTCGGTCCGTTTCGGCCGCCTACGCGCCATGCCGGTTCTGCCGGATAAGTGTTTCGACCCGCTCGGCTTCGTCGAAACTGCGGTCGCGCCGGAACTCGACAATCGGTGTGAACTTCGATTCGAGCATGCGGCCGAGCTCGCCCCGGATATGGCCCGCCGCGCGGTTCAGCGCAGCGACCGTGTCGTCGATATCGTCGCGTCCCAGCATCGAGATAAACGCTGTCGCCCGTTTCAGGTCGGGCGACATCACGACTTCGGAAACGGTGACCATCTCCATCGCTTGCAGGTCGGGGTCGCGGAAGGCTGCCCGCGCAAGGATTCCGGCCGTCGCATGGCGGACAGTCTCGCCCATGCGCAGCCGTCGCGGGCCGGTCCGGGCGTGCTTCATGGCAGCGTGCGCTGCACTTCCTCGGTTTCGTAGCATTCGATGACGTCGCCCACCTGGATGTCCTGGTAGGACTCGAACGACATGCCGCACTCAAAACCTTCGCGCACCTCCCGTTGCTCTTCCTTGAACCGTTTGAGGGTCGCAAGGCGCCCCTCATGGATGACGATGTTGTCGCGCAGCAACCGCACACCAGCGCCGCGCCGGACTATGCCTTCGATGACCCGGCAACCCGCCACCTTGCCGACGCGGGTGATGTTGAAGACTTCCCGGATATCCGCTTGTCCGATCTGGCGTTCGCGCAATTCCGGCGCCAACTTGCCGACCATTGCATCCCGGATGTCGTCGATCAGTTCGTAAATGATCGAATAGTACCGGATATCGACTCCGTGCTGCTGGGCCGCGAGACGGGCCGGGTTTGCGGCCCGGACATTGAAACCGATGATGAAGCCGCCGGAGGCATGCGCGAGGGTGACATCGCTTTCCGAGATACCGCCCACGCCGCTGTGCAGGATTTCCACCTGCACCTCGTCGCTGCCAAGCTTCGCGAGCGCGCCGACAATGGCTTCCACCGACCCCTGCACATCCGCCTTTACGACCAGCGGCACCTTCTCGGTCTTGCCGGCCGCGAGGCTCTTGAAGATATCGTCTATCGAGCCCTGCCGGACAGGCGCCGCCTGCGCCGCCCTGTCCCGCCGGGCGCGGTATTCGGTGACTTCACGGGCGCGCCCCTCGCTGTCCACGACGACAACCTCGTCGCCGGCGACAGGCGGGCCGGACAAGCCAAGCACTTCGACCGGCACCGACGGGCCGGCTGACTTCACTCTTCCGGTCCGGTCGTCGACCATCGCCCGGACCTTGCCCCATTCGGCACCCGCGACGACGATATCGCCGACCCTGAGCGTGCCGCTCTGGACCAGAATGGTCGCCACGGCGCCGCGGCCCCGGTCGAGCTGCGCCTCGACGACAATGCCGTTCGCCCCGCGGTTCGGGTTGGCCTTCAACTCCATCAGGTCCGCCTGGAGCAGAACGGCTTCTTCCAGTGTGTCGAGACCGGTCTTTGCCGTCGCCGACACCTCGACCATCTGCACGTCGCCGCCGAATTCCTCTGCGACCAGTTCGTGCTGCAGCAGGTCGTTCCGGACCCGCTGCGGCTCGGCTTCCGGCCGGTCGACCTTGTTGATCGCGACGATGATCGGGGCGCCTGCCGCCTTGGCATGCGCAATTGCCTCGATTGTCTGCGGCTGGACGCTGTCGTCGGCCGCGACCACCAGAATAACGATGTCGGTTGCGCGGGAGCCGCGCGCACGCATCGCCGAAAAGGCCTCGTGGCCAGGCGTATCGAGGAAGGTGATGTCGGCGCCCGAAGGTGTCCGCACCCGGTATGCGCCGATGTGCTGCGTGATTCCGCCGGCCTCGCCGCTCACCACATCCGTCTTCCGGAGCGCATCGAGAAGCGAGGTCTTGCCGTGGTCCACATGGCCCATAACCGTTACGACAGGCGCGCGAGGCCCGAGATCGTCGTCCTGGTCGGGCGGACC